>NZ_JACDWZ010000091.1:0-2222 GCF_016464285.1 Vibrio sp. bablab_jr001 | reverse complement strand
TGGTTCGAGTCCACTCGGACGCACCATGAGAAAACACTCAGCAAGTGTATAAACATGCAGTGTGCGTCCGTAGCTCAGCTGGTTAGAGTATCGCCTTGACATGGCGGGGGTCGGTGGTTCGAGTCCACTCGGACGCACCATAAATTCACACAAAACCCGCTTTTTAGCGGGTTTTGTCGTATAATAACTAATTGATTTGTATTGCTTTTATTAATTTAGTGACCACATTTTGTCCTCGGGTGTAGTTCTAATAGCTCCAGCCTAAGTTCCCGACATCCAGACTAAGGTCGGTTCCTTTCTCACTCTTTGCCTTGTCCACGGTCACCGGTTTGTCGGACTTAATCGTCAGTGCGACTTCCGATCGACTGTTCAACGTCTGACTCTTGATTGGCTGATAGGGGTTATAAGGTTTGTGAGCAGGCAAGCCACCGCTCTGATAGTCAGCATAGGCTTTGGTGCGGTCTGTTTGGTTGCGTGTTTCGTTGGTGACAATCCCCAGCGTGGCGTTCTTGTCTTTGATGCTGTCGAGTTTGTTCGCCAGGTTATCGACTTCTGTGCCGGCAGCATTCAAACCTTTTTCCCAGCCGTCAGGAATGAGAGAATCCGGCAGCAGGTTGATGAGCTTCTTAATCCCGTCCCACAGTCCGATAAATTGCTCCTTCACCCAGTTAATCACTTTGTCTAAACCAATGAACTTATCTACCAGATAGGTGATGGCAATAATCGCGGCGCCGATGGCCGCGACCATCATGCCAATCGGGTTGGTCATGATCACCGCATTGAGGCCAATCAGCGCCACTTTGAAGATCGCCAGAATGGTGAGAATGCCTTTGAAGTTCTGCGCCACAAAAATCAGTCCTTTGCCTAAGAACTCCAGCGCCTGATACAGCCCGTTGACGGTATGAATCACTTTGTCCATAAACTCGGTGCGCCACTGGGTGTTTTTGAACTTCTCCGAGAACTCGGTAAACAGCCGGGTGGCTTTCTCCATAATCGGCGCCAGCGCGGCAAACTTAATTGAGCGCAGGCTTTCAGAGATGCGCTGCACCGCGTCATTGTACGCTTCGGCTTTCGCGGCATCTTCTGCAGTAGCACCACCACCCAAATCGTTGAACTCCTGACGCGCAGCAGTCAGTCCCTGCGTGCCTTCGCGCAGCATGATGAGCATTTCCCGCCCGCTGTCACCAAAGGCGGCATCCGCAAACGCCATCTGCTCCTGGGCGGTTTTGAGTTTGGAGAAAGACTCCAGCAGCATCTGGTAGGCTTCCTGCGTATCTTTCGCGCCCTGCAAATCGCGGAACGCGGCGTTCTTGCTCTTTTTCAGATAACTGCCCAGCGCGCCCGCTCCGGTGGTTTGGAGTACACCCAGACGACGGGTAAAGCGGGTCATCGACGCCGACAGCGCATCGGCGCTCACGCCCGCGTGTTCTGCCTGTGATTGCATGGCCTGCAGTTCGCTGATCGGCAGATTGAGGTTGGCGGATTTCTTGGCAAGTTTGTCCATCTCTGCCGCGCTGCTGTTTACCTCGGCGGCCAGTCCGGCCAGGCTGAAACCACCAAGCAGGGCGGCACCTTTGCCGAGTGCCGCTCCGGCCACATTCGGCAGGCGAATGGCGCCATTGAGCTTTTGCAGCGGAGCCATCGCGCCGCGCAGGATGGCGTATTTCTTACTCAGTTTGATGATTTCCGCGCCGTGCTTTTTGTAGCGACTTTCCAGACGCTTGTTCTCGCCATCGAGGTCGTGCACTTTGACGCCAGTCTTTTTCAGCTCACCACCGAGTTTGACCAGGTGTGTTTTGTACTGGTCCTGCTGCTGAGTGAGCTTATCGACTCTCTGCTGCTGTTTGGCCATTTTCTCGGTGAGGGCGGCGGTCGGTTTGCCCGCCGCGGCCGCGCTGGCTTGCAGCTCACGAAGTTTTTCACTGGCCGATGCCATCGCAAGCGTATTCTGGCTCATCGCCTTTTTGGTGTTTTTGAATGAGCCAATCATGCCGATCGCGGCCGAGTCATCCGCCTGCGCTTTCTGAATCTTTTTGATGGCTTTGGCGTAATGGTCGGAATCACTCGCCATGCCTTTTAGCGGCGCGGACACTTTGTCTTTCAGTCCCATCACCACGGAGAGGTTCATCTTCATTCGGATGTCCTTCATACAAAAAAGAGAGCTAATCGCTCTCTTGTGTTTCGGTTCGTTGCCGTGCCAGCTCGCGGAACAGTAATAAATC
>NZ_JACDWZ010000090.1:0-204 GCF_016464285.1 Vibrio sp. bablab_jr001 | reverse complement strand
TGGTTCGAGTCCACTCGGACGCACCATGAGAAAACACTCAGCAAGTGTATAAACATGCAGTGTGCGTCCGTAGCTCAGCTGGTTAGAGTATCGCCTTGACATGGCGGGGGTCGGTGGTTCGAGTCCACTCGGACGCACCATGAGAAAACACTCAGCAAGTGTATAAACATGCAGTGTGCGTCCGTAGCTCAGCTGGTTAGAGTA
>NZ_JACDWZ010000089.1:0-217 GCF_016464285.1 Vibrio sp. bablab_jr001 | reverse complement strand
TGCTCTTTAACAATTTGGAAAGCTGACAAAACAATCTTTTAAGATTGTTTGTAAAGTTCTCAATGTATTCCTGAACGGAATACACCAACAAACACATTCAAGTGTGCTTGGTATCGAAGCTTACTGATTCAGTAAGTCTTCAAATTGAGTCCGGCAAAATCAGTCACACACTCATGAAAAATAAATGTGTGACACCTAGGTTGTTTAACAACAACCC
>NZ_JACDWZ010000088.1:0-316 GCF_016464285.1 Vibrio sp. bablab_jr001 | reverse complement strand
CTTCGGGAGGACGCTTGCCACTTTGTGGTTCATGACTGGGGTGAAGTCGTAACAAGGTAGCGCTAGGGGAACCTGGCGCTGGATCACCTCCTTATACGAATGATTATTGCGATGAGTGTTCACACAGATTGATACGGTTTAAATGTGAAGAGTATCTTAGTGTCCCGTTCGTCTAGAGGCCTAGGACACCGCCCTTTCACGGCGGTAACAGGGGTTCGACTCCCCTACGGGATACCACGGGTCGTTAGCTCAGTTGGTAGAGCAGTTGACTTTTAATCAATTGGTCGCAGGTTCGAATCCTGCACGACCCACCATT
>NZ_JACDWZ010000087.1:0-249 GCF_016464285.1 Vibrio sp. bablab_jr001 | reverse complement strand
CGTATCGAGCGCGGTATCCTACGTGTAGGTGATGAAGTAGCAATCGTTGGTATCCACGAGACTACAACCACTACATGTACTGGTGTAGAAATGTTCCGTAAACTGCTGGACGAAGGTCGTGCAGGTGAGAACGTTGGTGCACTACTACGTGGTACTAAGCGTGATGAAGTAGAACGTGGTCAAGTACTGGCTAAACCAGGTTCAATCACTCCACACACTAAGTTCGAATCAGAAGTATACGTACTGTCT
>NZ_JACDWZ010000086.1:0-484 GCF_016464285.1 Vibrio sp. bablab_jr001 | reverse complement strand
GGTGATCCAGCGCCAGGTTCCCCTAGCGCTACCTTGTTACGACTTCACCCCAGTCATGAACCACAAAGTGGCAAGCGTCCTCCCGAAGGTTAAACTACTTGCTTCTTTTGCAGCCCACTCCCATGGTGTGACGGGCGGTGTGTACAAGGCCCGGGAACGTATTCACCGTGACAATCTGATTCACGATTACTAGCGATTCCGACTTCATGGAGTCGAGTTGCAGACTCCAATCCCTGTCTCTTATACACATCTCCGAGCCCACGAGACAAAAAAAAAAAAACCCTTCTTTTCCTCTTTCTTCCCCTCTTTTTCTTTCTCTTCCTTTCTCCTCCCCTCTTTTCTCCCCTCCTCCTCCCCCTCTCCCTTCTCCCCCTTTCTCTTCTCCCCCTCTCCTCTCCCCCTCTCCTCCCTTCTCTCTCTCTTCTTCCTTCTTCTTCTTTCCCCCCCCCCCCCCTCTTCCCCCCCTCCTCTTTCCCCCCTCTCC
>NZ_JACDWZ010000085.1:0-412 GCF_016464285.1 Vibrio sp. bablab_jr001 | reverse complement strand
TGTGATCGGTACCGTGTCGGCCACTGATGGTGACGGCGAGGCGGTGACGTATTCCATTACCACCAACGTGTACAACGATGCCAATGAAGCCTTGTTTGAGATCGATGCGGTCAGCGGTGCGATCAGCCTGACGGCGGCGGGTGTCACCGCGTTCTCGAACGATTACGAAACCGCGCCCAATGTACACGATATCGTAGTGACCGCGACAGAAGTGGCGGGTCTGGGCGAGCAGAAATCAACGGACATCACCGTTGAACTGAGTGAGCTGAATCTGGATGAGTTTGGTCCGGTATTCGACCCGAATGACCCGGACAACGAAGACGGCCCCCGTTATGTGTTCTCGTATGATGAGAACAGCAGCGATGAGTATGTGATCGGTACCGTGTCGGCCACTGATGGTGACGGCGAGGCG
>NZ_JACDWZ010000084.1:0-1912 GCF_016464285.1 Vibrio sp. bablab_jr001 | reverse complement strand
GAGCTGTGCTCATCACCGTTGGAGTAGCGATCCCACGGAAAATGCAGTTTTACACGGCCGTGTTCATCGCAGAAGATCTCTTCGCCTTCTGGGCCAACGACTGTGGCAATCATCGGGCCATCAACCTGAGGTTTGGCTTGCGGCGTGGCGCGCCAGGTGCGATGCGCCGGGATCAATGTGAATTGGTTCGCGTAGGTGGTCGCGCCATGACCGCCAGCTTCTTCCAGCGCCTGAGGCTGCGTGCCTTGGCTGGTGACACTCACCACCAACCAGTCTCGGTTCAGGGTGTCATCGAGGTGCTCTTTCAGGTCAAATTTCACCCCCGGACGCAGCAACGGTTGGTTGCTTTTCCCCGTCGCGGTGTGCGCGTTGCGGCGCAGGTAATCGAGGCGGATCTGGCTGAACGCTTTACCACTGACATCGTCTTTATAGCGCCCCGGCGCATCGAAATGTTCGTAATTTGGCTGCTGGTACGCCATTTCGGTCCCGACCGCTTGCTGGGCAAACGAGTACGCCGGCTTTTTGAAGCTGTAATCCTGCAGCGCGGTCTGGCTCACCTCCGATTGGGTGTGCACGCTCAGCGCCGAGATGTACGGTGATTCAATCATACCGCCCGCCAGCGTGTTGTAAGGAATTGGCTCACCGAGTTTCGGTAGGCTCTCTGAGGCGTCGCTGAATATCAGCGTGTGTTTGCCCTCTTCATGAATGAAGCTGTACACCAGCCCTTCTTCGGCAGCGAGGCGATGGAGAAAATCTAAGTCGGTTTCGCGGTACTGAACGCAGAATTCACGCTGCGCACAATCGCGGGTCAGCGCAAAGGCGTAATCGTTGATGCCCATTTCCTGCAGCACGATGGAGAGGATTTCCGGCACGGTGTTGAGTTGGAAGATGCGGCTGTTGTGGCGCAGAGACAAACGCTCTAAAGCAGGGACTAACGTGAGTGAATAGAAGGTGTGATGATGGCCGGTATCGCCCTGCGTAAAGCAGCGCACAATGCCGTTTACACGTTGAACCAGCACATCATTGCGATAGAGCGTCAGCTCCGCGACTTTATCCACCACCATCTCCGGCGTTAAATTGGCAAGCCGACTGGCCAGTTCCAGTTGATAACGAAAACCGTGGCATAGCTGCCCATTTATACGTTCGCTGGAAAGCGTTTCCTGCCCGTCGAACCCACGCACCACCAGCGTGTCGTCCTCCAGACCTTCCACATGAAACTGATACTTTAACGTCGCCATCCTGCCATTCCTTCATACTCAGTAAAAATGGTGAAACCTTAAGCGCAAAACACCCGAAACCAAGCGGGTGCCAGGGTGCGGGTTGGATGCTTTGTGCTTAAGGTTCACAAGGTTGCCCGCCTTGAGACGGGCAACGCAGCTCGAGCGTAAATTACGCTTCGATTGGTTTACGCCAATCGTCTGAGCCTGAAGTACCCGCGTTCACGTGATCCCACGTGATTTTGCGGTAAGACATAGAGACCGTCAGGTTCTGAGTGAAATCAGATTTTGCTGGATCTTGGCAGTGTGGCATTTCACATTGGATATCCACGATAGACGCGTTTTCCAGCTTGGTGGTGAAGAAGTTTTCTTGTTTGCCTTCGATAGACGTGCGGTACCATTTCAGTTCAACCGTCGTCATCTTCTCGCCTGATGCCAGTGCGTTGTACAGCAGAGGAACAGCTTTGTTCAGAGACACGGTGAATTTGAATGGTTTGTGCACACGTTGACCTGAAGGCTGACCTGATTGTGGGTCAGTCGGTACAGTGACGATGTGGTCGAACTGCTGAACCAGCATCTCGTCTTCGTGACCTTCAACGAATGAATCGCCGATAGAATCCGCAGTACAAGCGCCTGCAGTGATTAGACCCTGAGTTTGACCTTCGATAGAGATATAACATGGAGTTGGCATTGCT
>NZ_JACDWZ010000083.1:0-456 GCF_016464285.1 Vibrio sp. bablab_jr001 | reverse complement strand
TAAAAGATTGTTTTGTCAGCTTTCCAAATTGTTAAAGAGCAGATTTTCTGATGAAAACCATGTTTAAGAACACTTAAGCAAATGTGCTTAAAGATGGTGGAGCTAAGCAGGATCGAACTGCTGACCTCCTGCGTGCAAGGCAGGCGCTCTCCCAGCTGAGCTATAGCCCCATCAGGTGTTGATACTGTGTGCCAATCCTCTGGGAGGAAGATTGGTGGGTCTGAGTGGACTCGAACCACCGACCTCTCGCTTATCAGGCGAACGCTCTAACCACCTGAGCTACAGACCCAGTATCGTCTCTAAAACGTATAAACCATCAATCTGTGTGAACACTCATCGCAATAATCATTCGTATAAGGAGGTGATCCAGCGCCAGGTTCCCCTAGCGCTACCTTGTTACGACTTCACCCCAGTCATGAACCACAAAGTGGCAAGCGTCCTCCCGAAGGTTAAACT
>NZ_JACDWZ010000082.1:0-175846 GCF_016464285.1 Vibrio sp. bablab_jr001 | reverse complement strand
TTACACGGCCGTGTTCATCGCAGAAGATCTCTTCGCCTTCTGGGCCAACGACTGTGGCAATCATCGGGCCATCAACCTGAGGTTTGGCTTGCGGCGTGGCGCGCCAGGTGCGATGCGCTGGGATGAGCGAAAATTGGTTCGCGTAGGTGGTCGCGCCATTACCTCCGGCTTCTTCCAGCGCCTGAGGCTGCGTGCCTTGGCTGGTGACACTCACCACCAACCAGTCTCGGTTTAAGGTGTCGTCGAGGTGCTCTTGCAGGTCAAACTTCACCCCCGGACGCAGCAACGGTTGGTTGCTTTTTCCCGTCGCGGTGTGCGCGTTGCGGCGCAGGTAATCAAGGCGGATCTGGCTGAATGCTTTACCGCTGACATCGTTTTTATACCGCCCCGGCGCATCGAAATGTTCGTAGTCTGGTTGCTGGGACTCCATTTCTGTCCCGACCGCTTGCTGGGCAAACGAGTACGCTGGCTTTTTAAAACTGTAGTCTTGCAGCGCCGTCTGGCTCACCTCCGATTGGGTGTGCACGCTCAGCGCCGAGATGTACGGTGATTCAATCATGCCGCCTGCCAGCGTGTTGTACGGAATTGGTTCACCGAGTTTCGGTAGGCTCTCTGAGGCGTCGCTGAATATCAGCGTGTGTTTGCCCTCTTCATGAATGAAGCTGTACACCAGCCCTTCTTCGGCCGCGAGGCGATGGAAAAAATCGAGGTCGGTTTCGCGGTACTGAACGCAGAATTCACGCTGCGCGCAGTCGCGGGTCAGCGCAAAAGCGTAGTCATTAATGCCCATTTCCTGCAACAGAATGGAGAGGATTTCCGGCACGGTGTTGAGTTGGAAGATGCGGCTGTTGTGGCGCAGAGACAAACGCTCTAAAGCCGGCACCAACGTGAGTGAATAGAAGGTGTGGTGATGGCCGGTATTGCCCTGCGTAAAGCGGCGCACAATGCCGTTCACGCGCTGAACCAGCATATCGTCGCGATAGAGCGTCAGCTCCGCGACTTTATCCACCACCATATCGGGCGTTAAATTGGCAAGCCGACTGGCGAGCTCCAGTTGATAACGAAAACCGTGGCACGGTTGCCCATTGATGCGTTCGCTGGAAAGGGTTTCCTGCCCGTCGAACCCACGCACCACCAGCGTGTCGTCCTCCAGACCTTCCACATGAAACTGATACTTTAACGTCGCCATCCTGCCATTCCTATTACGTCACTGACTTCACTTTATGATCCGGATATTCAGCAAGCTCAGTGCCAGTTTGTTTTTATTGATATTCAAAGAGTTAAATTGAGATTTTTACTCACTAGAGCAACTATCTGCCAGCTCCAAGCAAGAAGCTGCTTTTATCGCAACTTCTTGCTTCTTGGTCTTGTTTCACTGTTTCACTATTGGTTGCCCACTCAACGATTCTTCCAGTTGAGCCATCGTCCAGCTCAAATTGTTGAGACGGGTTTTCAGAATCTCCAGCTCTTTGCGCGCCGAATCCATCTCACCCTGCTTGATGAGATTCTGTACATAGTCGACCCGCCCATACACTGGCGATAAACTCACGGCAAAATCTTCCAACGATTTAGTCTGACGCTGTAAATCACTCCATTTTTCTCGCTTGGCTAACAGAGCAATGTTGGCCATCTTGGTGCGAATTTCGCCAAATCGCTGCACAAACAGTTCGGTTTGCTCCAATGCTGCTCGCTGCTCTGCATTGAACGCTTCATCGCTTGCTTTGATTTGATCATCGTCTGGATAAAGTGTGCGTAGTGTTGCCATCTCATGCATCGCTTCGCGCTTGCTCTGTTCCATTGAGATTGCGCTTTTTTGCATAATCGACCGCTCATAGAGTGGTACCAGATCGCTTTTCCAACGAGAGATTTGGTGTTCAGAAGCGGACATTTGAAAATGACGACGCGCATCGTCGCTGCTGAGCGTCGCGACCTCAACACGCGTGGCGTAATCGTTGGTGTGAAACCACGGGATCACCTGATATCCCCACAACGCGCCCACAGACAAAACACAGCCCGTAACAAAGGCCAGCGACAATCGCGTGCGATGCACGCGTCGCAGCACCTGAGGTTCGGCTTCTAAGGCCTGCTGATGCTGGCGTTTCACTAAGCTGTGATATTGCGTTTCGATGCGGTCAATGTGTTCAAAAAGCGCAAACCCGACCCCTTCGAAATCCACCAGATATTCCGGTTGCTGACGCTCAAGCTGATGATGGATACGTTCGCAAAAACGTTCGCAACGATATAAGTCGCGTAGCGATTCGTAGTTAGGCTTAAGATCTTTGAGTTCCTGAACCACACGGGCATTGACCCAATCCAAGACCTCTTTACGCATCTTGGCGGTTTTTACATCCGGCTTACTTTGATTGCTCAAGCAGACGCTCAGCAACTCCAAACCATTGGCGTAGCCAGCCAACCCCACCGTTTTCAGATTGGCGACCGCAAAGTAGCCACACATCAACAGATCCAGCCCGGCACTCTTTGCCAAAACATCGCAAGATTCGCGCACGGCTTCCCAATCGGTTCCACCCGCTAACGGATTGAAACGACGGTTAATTTCATCTCTGATCTTCTGATAGACATCCAGTTGGCGAATGGCATCGGTGTCATTGGTCAGACGATAGTAAGCGTTATCAATAAATAAAATGTTGGACATTTACGACTGCGTCCTAAATAAACAGGAGCGAGTTTCCCCGCTCCTTTACTTTTTAATACAAGGTTTTAGATAGCTTGAACGATCTGAACAAACGTTCTGTGAACGGGTTGGCATCCGCTTCTGAGTTGATGCGGTAAATCATATCGCCGCCATCCACCGCGAACTTGTAGTCCACTGACGTGGTGCTTGCAGCCACCACATCTCCCTGGTCAAGCAGGCGGAAGAATGCCCATGGTCCCTGAATGTTGATGCTGCGTGGTGACATGTTGGCTTTGGTCGGAACCAGAGTCACTTTCGATACCGCCGAGTCACGCAGCGTGTTTGGCCAGATCAACTCCACGCTATCGCGTGGGCCATGGCTGTATGCCAGATATTGACCGTCGACATTCAGTACACTGCGGCGTTTGTTGCCACTCAGACGCAGAGGCTCAACCGAGAAACTGACATCCAGAATGCCTTTGCGGTTAAAGAAGGCTTCACGGATTTTCTGCGCCTGTTTTATCTGACTCAGTACGTCTTTGCGAATGATCGACTGTGAGGTATCGTCGTTATTCACAGCGATGTTCTCTTCAATGAACATGCGTAGCTGATTGTTGTAGAAGCTATCCAGCGTGCCGTTTGGTGCAAAGAAGGATTCAAAATCCTCCAGTGACGCATCTTTTTTCGATGCCGTATTAAACGGATAACGACCCGCCAGTTTCTCTTCAAATGTCTTATAAACATCTTCATGCCAACGTACTTCAAGATGTTTGATTGCCTCTTGCTTGACTACATACCAGCTCTCATCCGCCAGTTTGGCGACCATCGTATCAAGCGGTTTTGGCAAGCCAGAAGAGATGCGCTTCAAGGTATAGATTGGGTCCGCGTTGACGAGCTTCACTCGAGCCTTGGTTGCATCAAGCGCTGCCATGCCAACATCCGGCGCATCCTGAATGGATTTCAGATAGTTCTTCAGCTCTTCCACCGATGCCAACACTTCGTGAAGGTACGCTGGCTTGTCTCCAACCGGTTTGATCATATTGTTCAAATCAGAGAACGGTGCTTCGATCATCGAGGCCACTTTATATTTGGGACTCTTGAGCAGCTCTTTCTGAGCGCTATCGTCTTTTGGCAGCGCGGCAAACATCTTGGTGTTGTCGTCGAGTGTGCGCAGCAGACGTTGCAGCGGTTCAATGTTGCCGGTCAGGTTGTCCAACACCGTGACGGCGTCGTTGATATCGCTGAAATACTTCATGTCGATTTCATTTAACGCCGCACGCCAGGTGTTGGTGTAGTCCGCGACATACAGGTTTCGAATCTTATCGCGCAGCGCTTGCTTGTCCGCTTCACTGAATTGCGCCGACTTTGACTGTCCCAATACCCAACTGTCGATCAATGCCAGTTCCGACACCGATTCAGACTGCGGCATAAAGTAATCTTCAAAGCCGCGCTTGGTGAGCATCTGCGGAATATACAGCGTGCTGCTGTTCATCACGCGCTCTTCGAACACCACATCAAATACCGGCCCCACCAGATTACGCAGGTTAATCGCTGGGCCAAGCACCGTTTGCGCATTCAGCTTCAGGTTACGATAGACGCGTTGATCGTTTGGCATCGAACCCAGATCGCTCTGCACTTTCGCAATGGTCTTGTCATAAGGCTTCATCACCTGATTCGCGACTTTGTCACCGCGTTCACGTTCGCCTGCCAGATCGGTATGACGCATGGCGTAATCGAGGTGACCCAACAGTTCTTCCTGAATTTCACGGCGGCCCGAGAACTCTTGCTGCCAATGTTTCGCGAAGTAATCCATCACGTAATCTTTATAGCGACCGCTTTTATCCACCATCATGCGATACACCCGCAGCACCGCCAGCTTCTCTTCATCCGTCTGCGCCTGATTCAGATCGACTACCACGTCCGCCATCAAAAGAGGCAGAAAGCGGCTTTCCAGCAGGTTCAGATACGTCGCTTCCACCATCGGCCCGATGGTATGGCCCTGATAGAGACCAAAGTCAGAAATAAAGCGGGGTTTTTCACGGAAGAAACCAAATTCCAACGTGGCTTCACGAATCTTGTTCAGCGGCTCCAGCACATCCTTTTGCGACGCCAGATAGACATTGGACGGATACTGATCTTTGTACTGGTTGACCTTCGCCAGAACCGCATCGGAATGCTTGATGTTAGCCAGATAGTTGCGATGCCAGGTCCCCGCAAGCAAAACGGTCGCAATTGAACATGTGAGAAACGACAACGCGATCAAGCGGCGCTTTTGGCGCGCAATCCGAAAGTTATCCGAAGCCAGTCCGGCTTCCGGGTAAATGATGTTACTGAACAGTTTCTGGGTGAAATAGATGGTCGAGTTTTTCGCGTGCTGAGCAGTATTGATCGCATGCGACAAGCCGTAGCGGCGAGACGCCGCATCATCGAATGCGTTGGTTGGTACACCTTGCTGATACACCGAAGTAAAGTAAGCCCCGCGCACCAGTGCCGAGGTTGAGAACTGATCACTCGCCAAGGCATCTTGGAAAAACTGTGTCAGGATCTCTTTCAAACCGGAGATCTGGCGAGTAAAACTGTAGATGGCATTACGTTCATCCAGCGACATTGGTGCCGATACCGCATGTGGCAATACCCCATTAATACGTTCGACAAACTCGGCGTATTCTTTGGCAAACTCTTCCAACCAGTGATCCAGGTTATCAATTGAATCCAGCGAGAAAGTAAAGCCCAGCACTTCTTCACGCTGGCTCTTGGTATAGTGTTTGAAAAACGGTTCAAAGCCGTACAGAAGGTCAAGCTTGGTCAGCGCAATATACACTGGTAAACGCGTTGAGAGTGTCTCCATCAGTTCACGCAGACGGGCACGCAGCAAACTGGCGTAAGCTTTACGCTCCGATGCCGTCGCCGTCGCCAAATGCGACACATCCAACGCCAACACGATACCGTTCAGCGGGCGGCGACTGCGGGTTCTGTCCAGCCAGTTGACAAAATGCAGCCACAAACGGCGCTCCATCGCACCGTCGTTGTCTTCACTGCGATTGCCCTGAGTCAGCAGCTCACCATCCGGGTCAATCAGTACCGATTCATCGCCGATCCACCAGTCGAACGAGTACGGGTTTTCGCTTTTTTGTCCCGAAGCACGCATCACTGAAGAGAACACGAATTTCTGGCCGGAGCGGTTGATCAGGCTGGTTTTGCCTGCATTTTCTAACCCCAAAACCAGATACCACGGCAGCGCATACAAATAATTGCGCTTATTGAGGTTCTGCTTCATGTTGACCATGACCTGATTCAGTTCGACTTCCTGACGTTCTTCGAACAGCTGAATCGGGTCTTGGCGCAGTTGCTCATCACGTTTCTGCTGCGCTTTATAGCCTTGCAGTTTACGCCATTGCCAGAAGCCCCAAACGGCGAATGCGCCCAGAGTAAACAAGCTGCTTGCCACAGCACGAGCAGCCACAGACTCGAGCGGCTTGTGACCGGAAACCTCTAGCCAAGGGCCCGCCCACCAAATTGCGACGTTCAGTAAAATGAACGTGGTGAATAGCAAAATCGGTAAAGCGGCCACCATACCTGGCTTAAGCTTTCTCACTATTCCAACAATAAATTTCCACATGTGAATTGTGTCCTTCGTTTACTCTGACGTTGTATATCGTTCTAGTTGTTCCACCAGCGACGGCTCCCAATCGGTGACCTGCATGGTGGTGACTTGATTATGTAAAGTTTGGTACTGCTCTTTCGCCATCGCATCGAGATGATTGGCGTTGAGCAGATCGGCAGAGAGCATCCGCCAGTAAAATTTGTCGCGCGGTTCCGTGGCTGCCACCAGGCCATCATTTAGCATCGACAAGGCGACCGCGATGCCGCCTTCCTTAGCCAAAGCCATCGCTTCTTTACGCTTTTCCTGCCAATCACCGCCCACACTTTGCCCGCCAGTCGAGCCGCTGCCGGATGCCAGCCACTCCTTCACGCTGTCGGAGACAAACGGTTCGCCCCCTTTGAATTTGAGTTCCAGCAGCGAAGGCATACGGGCGAGAAATTGTTGCGTTTCTTCGGTGATAGCCAGACACCAGCTCTCTTTGCCCAAGTTTTGCGCAATGGTGAAACTCATCAGTTGGCCATCAAACCAGTACGGGGAGAGCGTGAGGCTCTGCTCGACCTTGCGCCAGAGTGTCAGATCCGCATGGCGCATCTGGTCCTGATAATCTTTAATTCGATCTTGCTGCATACCGCGCAGCATGGTTTCACCGTCGGCTTTGTGATCCGGCAGCGTTGTAATCGAACCCCAAACGGCATAACGGCGCAGGCGAATCGACAGCGCAATGCCAAACTCCTGCTCAGCAAGAAAATCCGCGACTTTGAGCAGCGTTTGCTTGGCCGCTTTGTCACTGGAATTATCCACCGACAAGGCTGAGTTGGCCGTGGTCGGGCGCGGCGTATCTGCAGGCTTGGCCGTTTGCTGCTGCTCGGCTTGCTGACGCGCTTCAACTTTATTCAGTTCACTCTGAACCGAGCGAGCGACCGCTTCGACCACATCCGAACTCAGCCCTTGCGCTTCAATGATTTTTTGCCACGCATCCACCGCCTCACCTAATGCTTGGCGGTCCTGCGCATCAAACTGATTAAAATCGATTTTTTCCGTCGCCATCGAAAAACGCTGCGCAATCTGACTGAAAAATTTGCGTCTTGGCAGATTGCCGCGCTTGCCCGGTGCGGGATAACTTTCTTCCCAGAAAGACGCCATAAAATCGCTCATCAGTTCAAATGAGAGAATAAAACGGGAAGGCGAAAGTTGGTTGTGAAGACATTGCAGCAGATACACCATCAGCTTGATGTCTTTGGTCTTGTCCTGCAGTAATTTCAGCGCGCTGTGTTCCACTTCGTCCCACTGCACGCTGCTATGCGACAGTGAGCCGACTTTCATCATCTGATCTTCAATGAAGTCAAACAGGGGATCGTCAATCAAACGTTCACCGACCGGATTATCTCCGGCAATCGGCTGTGCCACACAGCGGCGGTATTCGGTTATTTCCATTCAGGCCTCCTACCAACCACAGCGTTCACGCAGTGCCGACAACGCGTCGTTAAGTTCACTCGCATCAAACTGCAAACCGTCCGCAAATGGTGAGTTGGAGCGCAGCACCAGACGCGGTTCTCTTGCCATCGCTTTCATCATTTCAATGGCGGGAATGCCGCGTGCCGACGACATCAGGACACCGTTATCATCACTGCGCAGATACTCCGGCTGCGCATTGGCCACCGATATCTGAATGCGCGCATCTTCTACACTGCTTGGTAGCGCCAGTTCAACGCGGCTCAGGTTATCAATGCAGCTCACCATCAGGACGGGTTTTGCATTATGCTCAAACGGTGTGGTGCGATTGAGTGCTCTGAGAGCAACCCAAGCGTTGCTGCCCTTACCTTCGCCTTCGGTCACTAACACCATCGCCGCTTCACTGCCAGCGACAGCCTGCATGGCTCGCTGCCAAGAAGGTGGCACGTTCTGCTTAGGTGCGATCACCACTTCATCCACGGGTGTCTGAAAAACGCGGTCAAAACAGGCCAAACGTTCTAGTCGCCCCGAGATGACGCGGCACTGCTCAGCCTGCGTCACTAACTCATTGGACTCTTGAGCCCATACAGAAGCCGAGAACATCAGCAGCAGTGAACTGGCCCCAGAAAGTGTATATAGCGATCTTGTCATAACGCCTTGATCTCCAGCTTCTGGCATTTGTATGCCAGCGTGCGCTTAGGAATACCAAGGCTCTGCGCCGCTTTGGCGCGGTCACCCGAAAAATGGTTGAGACGTTCGCGAATGATTTTTTCTTCAAAGTCGCTCAGTGCTTGTTTGAGATCGTTAATCACCGAGTAGTTGTGATCAGCCGCCGCTCTGGTGTGCTGAGCCTGAGGTTGATTAACCTGCGAAATGATTGTCTCGTCGTGAACGGACACCGTTGGCGACAGCATCGCCATGGAAGCAATGCGGTGCGTAAAACAGTGCTCTTCAACCTGCGTACCATCGGCCGTTTGCGCGCAGCCAAACTCAATCAAGTGCTTGAGTTCACGGACGTTGCCCGGGAAATCATGCTGTTTAAGGCAATCGATCGCGCTGTAGTGCAGGCCGCGAATGTTTTTGCCGTGCTGCTGATTGAACACACGCACAAAATGCTGCGCCAGCAGATCCACATCATCCAGACGGGAAGCAAGGCGCGGCAGGGTAATCGGATACTGGAACAGACGATAGTAAAGATCCTGACGAAACGCTTTGCGACGCACCTGATCCAGCAAGTTGACATGTGTTGCCGACACCAAGCGAAAGTCTGATGTCAGTTCTTGTTTGCCCCCGACCGGACGGAAGGTTTTTGACTCCAGAACCCGCAGCAACTTCGCTTGCAACGCCAGCGGCATATCGCCAATTTCATCGAGAAACAGAGTACCGCCGTTGGCTTGGGCGATCAGCCCCTGTTTATCACTGTCTGCACCGGAGAAGGCGCCTTTACAGTAACCAAACAGTTCACTTTCAAGCAGGTTTTCCGGAATGGCGGCGCAGTTAATAGCCACAAACGGCGAATGTTTGCGTGATGAAAGATCGTGCACCGCTTCGGCTGCCAGTTCTTTACCCGTACCAGTTTCACCTTGCACCATCACCGACAGATTAGAGCTGGCTGCACTGACGATTTGCTCACGCAGCTTTTGCATCACCTCACTGTCGCCAATCAGTTTGCGTGACAGATCGCTCACCAACACACGCTGCACGGAGTCACGCTGAATGTCACACAGCGACTCTTTAAGCACGCGGCGATTCTGCTCTTCACGCTCCATGTCATGCAGCAGTGACCACTGCTGCGAGAACACATCGATGAATTTAAGGAATGCGTCATCCTGGAAAATGTTCGCCACCACATGGCTTTCGCCAATCAGCAGTAAAATCGATTGCACATGACGATGTCCCATCGGCAACGGTTGAATCCACACGGAATCAAACATTCCCACTTTTGACACCAGTTGGCTAAACGTGCGGTTTGACTGCCAGAACACCAGCTCTTCTGCGGTCAGATGCATGGCTTTCGACGATTGCAGTACATGAGCAAACGGATTATCAAAATCCGTTACTGCCCACGAATAGGTCAGACGTTCATCATGAGGAACCAATAGACGACCATCGGAGCTGGGCATCAACAGCATTGCATTTGAAAGCCCAAGCTCCTTTGCAATGATGTCAACAAACCGGGTCGCCAGCTGGTGCGGCTTTCGAAGGCCCACCAGATCGGCGGTGAAAGCGAGCCAGTTACTCATGATTACTCTACCTCTCCTTTGAATTCACCGTCCTGCGCATCAAGATGAATACGATGTACCGGTTGCTTCTCCGCCAGTTTATTTAACAGCGCCAGCGATACGGGCGGCAACAATTGACCTTCAATGATGGCTTCAAGCATGCGTGCACCGTTTTCGCTGCGCGTGGCGCGATTTAAGATCTCTTCAATCAGGCGATCTTCAATCACCACCTCAGCGTTGTAGCGATCACGGAACAGTTTCTCCAGACGCGCCAGTTTGCCTTTGACGATCAGCTCAAGAATCTCTTTGTTGAGTGGCATATATGGAATGACTTCCATACGCGCCAACAGAGCTGGCTTAAAGAATGCCGCCAGTTCTGGATACAGCGCTTCATCCAGAGCTTTGGGATCGTCAGCAAAATCCACGATGGTTTGATAACCAAGGTTGGACGTCAGGAAGAACACAATGTTCTGGCAGTCGATTAAGCGCCCTTCGCCATCGGCCAGTTCACCTTTATCAAACGCTTGGTAAAAAATGTTCAGCACTTCAGGGTGAGCTTTTTCCACTTCATCCAGCAGCACAACGGAATATGGCATTTTGCGAATCGCTTCGGTCAGGATGCCGCCTTCCCCGTAGCCCACATAGCCTGGAGGTGACCCGATCAGACGCGAAACTGTATGCTTCTCTTGATATTCTGACATGTTGATGGTGGTGAGGAATTGCTTACCACCGTAGAGCTGCTCGGCAAGCTGCACCACCGTTTCGGTTTTCCCTACACCACTCGGCCCCACCAGCAAGAAAGCGCCTTTCGGACGCCCCGGACGACGCAGATCCGCACGCGCCGTCAGCAGATGGCGATGGACACGCTCAATCGCAGTGTCCTGACCTTTGATTGCCGCGCCGAGAATGTCCGTCAGGTGGGTAATTTTATACAGCTCATCGGTGTTCATTTGATCAACCGGAACGCCCGTCCAGTCGGCAATGACTTCGGCGATTTGCTCTGCATCGACCTGTGGGTGCATCAAACGCTCATGGTGCGCTATTGCCTCCAGAGCCTGATATTGCGCTGCGAGATCCGCCTGCAGCGCAGAGCGTGCGTCCTCATCCACGTCATCTGCCGTCGACATGGCCATCAGTTCCGCTCGCAGAGCGATGATCGACTCAATCAGTGCTTTTTGTTGCTGCCAGCTTGCGGTCAGCGAGGCTTTTTCCGCTTCGTCAGCCAGTTCCTGAGTGCGCAGCTCATCCAGACGAGCATGATCGACTTCCCGACCGAGGTATTGCGCGCGCTCCAGCATGTCAATTTCCAACTGACGTTGGTGACACGCAGTTTCGAGCAGCGCCAGACGTTTGGGTGGCGTGGTCATGTTGATGGCGATACGGGCACAGGCAGTGTCCAGCACATCAATGGCTTTATCCGGCAGCTGGCGACCCGAGATATAACGAGCAGACAATTCTGCCGCCGCTTTTAACGCATCATCGGTGATCAACACGTTATGCGCTTTTTCATACACACTGTTGAGGCCGCGCAGAATGTCGACCGCCTGGTGAATCGTCGGTTCTTCTAACTTCACCAGTTGGAAACGGCGCGTCAATGCCGGATCTTTTTCAAAATATTTTTTGTACTCTTTCCACGTCGTCGCCGCGACGGTGCTCAGTTCGCCGCGCGCCAAAGCGGGTTTCAGCAAGTTTGCCGCGTCACTGCCGCCTTCCTGATTTCCGGAGCCGATCAAGGTGTGCGCTTCATCGATAAACAGAATGACAGGCTTTGGCGAGCTCTTAATCGCATCGATCACGCCTTTCAAGCGTTTCTCAAACTCCCCTTTCACCGAAGCACCCGCTTGCAGCAAACCGAGATCCAGCGAGAGCAGCTCAACGTTTTGGAGCTGTGTCGGCACGGTGCCTGCGACCACACGCAGCGCCAAGCCTTCAATCATGGCACTTTTACCGACACCCGCATCCCCGACCACAATCGGGTTGTTTTTGCGGCGGCGGCAGAGAATGTCAATCATCAGGTTGAGTTCGTTCTCACGACACAGCACCGGATCCAGTTCTTGATTACGCGCCTGTTCAGTCACGTTGGTGCAGTACTTGGTCAGCGGCGAATTGTTCCCTTCCAGACTATTGGCAACACCCTTGGTTGCTGCTGGTTTGCTCACTTCAGTTTCTGCCGAATCAGCCACAATCACATCAAAATGTTTTTTCAGATTTTCACGGTTAATGCTTTCAAACAGACTGATCAGTTTGAAAGGCAGATAACGATCAGCGCGTGTGATGGCCGCGAGGAAAATTGCACCCGAGCGCAATTCGCTTTGGTTCAGTTCGGTGGTAGAAAGCAGCCATGCTTCTTGCAGCAGTTCGACCAGCAGCGGTGAAAATGCCGGATAAGTATCGAGCACCTGCTCGCGCGCATAGCTGGCGGACAAAGCCTGTTTCACGGTATCCAGATCCAGATTGGCTTGTTTGAGAATCAAGCGCACATCCGACAGCGGGTTGTCCGTCAGCACATCCAAATAATGCTCAAATGTCACTTCCGGATGCTGACGTTCGATACACAGAGAGGCAGCCTGCTCAAGGGCCAGCTTGCTTTGGGCGTTTAATTTTGAAATCAGAGTGGGTAGTTCAATACGAATCACAGCGATTACCTAGCCTTATAATTTTTTAAAGTATTTGATTGAGTTGATTTAACACGTCGCTTGATTTGCTGTGCAGCAAATAGGTATAGCCGAGAAAGAGTCCTACCCACAGCAGGGCAAAACCGGCAAAAATCGACCAGATTGGCAACTGACGGCTCAGTTTATATTTGGCGCGCACAACATGATCAGTAGCACGCGTGAGATCCTGTGGCTCTTCCTCTTCAAGGCTCGCCAGAACGCCGTGTAAGCGGGCGATGACCTTTTCACGTTCCAGTTGACCACCGTCCATCACCCGGTATTTGCCTTCAAAACCCAACACCAAGCACTGATAAATGAATTCCAACAGCGCCTGATAACGCTTGGGTTCGCCTTCCAACCGGCTCAGAATAGTGAAGACTTTTTCGCCGCCCCACGTTTCATTGTGAAAACGCGACAGCATAGAGTGCTCAGCCCAAACACTGGATGCGCCCCATTCGGTGCCCATCACCGCTTCATCCAGAAACGCGCACAGGATGTAGCGATACGCCATCAGAATCGCGTGCTCAAAGCCTTGTTCAGCCAGCTCAATCTCGATAGCTTTGATCTCTTCAATGGTCTGGTTATAGATTTGCTCAATGTTGTCGCAGGCCGCCAAAGAACGGACACGCAGCGACAAACCAAACAGCGGCGTCGCCGCATCGATCAGCACATTGGGATTGTCGCCACGCAGTTGGAACCAGAAGTCCTGATCATGGTTGATCTGCTGCACGTCATCGAAGAGCAAGCTGCTGTATTGGGTCTCTTTTTTACTTAACGCCATGATTAACTCCTAATCGCCCAGAATTGCAGGTCGAGATCATCAAATGCCGCAGCGACGTGGAACGCAAAGCCGCTCGAATGATTCAGCATCGCCCAAGCTGGGCTGGTTTTATCCAGCTGGTAATAGGTGTAACCTGCGTGATATGGCAACTGACGAGGAGCCACAGGCAATGAAATCAACGGAATACCCGGCAGTTGCAGGGAAATGAGTTCGCGAATTTTCTCCACCGACGACACTTTGGTTTGCTGTGTAAATAGGCGACGCAGATCGTCGAGCGGCATCCGCGCTTTCACCGCAATGATAAATTCGGCGCTGTCCATCAACTGCGGATCGTGCACCGGCGCGACCATCAGGCCGTACTTGCGCTTGTCTAGTTGAATCGAAACGGCACGAGGCTCCAGCACCACGCTCAAACTCTGACGCAGATTGCGAATTAAGGGGCCAAAAGACTGGCTGGGCATGTCGTGGTTGTAACTTGGCAGTGCTGGCGGCAGACGGCTTTCGTCCGTAAACGTCGCCAGTTCACCACACACTGACGCCAAGCACTCAAACAAACGTTCGGGATGCAGGCTACGCAACTCTGCCAAATGTTGCATCTGTGGCTGTAGGCGGTTCAGTGCTTGCAGCAACATAAAATCCGACACATCGGCAACGCCGCCCTGAGACGGCGAGCTGATACGCTGCGCAATGTTCTTGGCGCGCTCGCGCATCAGACCGGACATTTCGTTGATGAAACGGTGCAGCGCAGCATTGCCCACCACGTTGAGGTGACAAGGGATGAAATCCGGATCCATCACCACGCTGCCGTCCGGACGTTTTTCAAGAATGCGTGCAATGGCGATGGAGGCAAACGAGCTGCGATCTTCTTTTTCCAACATCAGTTGCATGCGCACTGGCGAGACATCAATGGTCGTGGTATCGCCCTGCACTGTGTGCACGTCACGCACTTCCAAGCGGCGACTGACATAGCGCCCGGTGCCCCTTTCTTCCGGCCAGTTCACTTCCATCAGCGATTCACTGCGCAGCGGAACCGCCAGATACACCAGTTGGTTCGCCAGCGACGCGTCTTCGATTTCTAAGGCATCTGGCATCGCGTCTTCCTGAGGAATGCGAAACGCCGTACCATCAGGCATGATGCCGACCGCGCGTTCAATGGCAATGCGACCAAAAGACAAATATTCAGGATTGAGTGACAGCTCAGACACACCGTACAGATAACGGCTGACAGCGGTCATGCGCTCGTCGATGTGGTACTCCACATAACGTTGCTGCTGCTGGAAATGTTGCGGCTTGATAAACAGCCCCTCATTCCAAATGACACGGTTACGCGCAAACATCTTTTGTTATTCCACCCTATCCAATTTCACATCGTAATCTTTGAAAAACATCAGCAGGTGGTATTCCCTGCCTTTGTTCAGCACTTTGACGGCCTTTTTCCATTCACTGATTTCCGGATCAGAAAAGTGCGCCATCACGCCGATGTAGTTTGTTTCTTCATCCACTTCAAACGCATTCACAAACTTGAACTGGTCCGGCATCAGCACGTAGTCGTAATTTTTGACGAAGTTGCTGCGAAGCGCCTTTTTGTAGTCCGCTTTCAGTTGGTCATAATCGGCGGACATGAACATCGAGTCATCTTTGAGTTCAAACACCTGAATCTCGACCGGAGACGCTTCACCCCAGATACTAGGGTTGACCCCGTCATCAGCGAGCAGACTGAACGTGACTTTCGTCGGCTGTTTCGCTGGCTCGTACGGTTCCGTCGAACTGCAGGCGGTCAATACCAGCAACGAAAGCAGCATAAACAGCAGTTTGTTCACGATTAGAGCTCCAGTTGCTTCTCACGAATTTTCTTGTCGTAAGCCTGTTCGAAAATTTCCCAGAACAGCTTTTCAAAACCGCGTTGACGGTTGGAAGTCAGCTCTTGGTAGTAGTTGCAGTACATGTTCCACGCCCACGCTTCATCCGAGGTTGTGCTGCTGTCTGTATTGCGTTTGTAGTGATGGAAACGGCGCAACAACACTTGCGGAGAGAACGCGTTCAGGATCTGATTCAGCGCTTCCGATGTCGCATGTTGCATCGCTTCGTTGTGGTCGCGTACGTTCTTCAGGCTTTCTGAAATCGCCGCTGGTGCAGAGAGGTGAACCAAGCTCTTGTCGGCATCGTACATGGTGCGGATAGTTTGCTCGTAAGACAGCCCCAGACGCAGTGGGTTATCTTCGATAGGTTGCAGGTTACGGTTCATAGTACCAAAGCGACCCTCACTGACTTGTTGATGCAGTTCCAGCAAGCCTTTGACACACGCCTGCAGCGACTCACCCAGTTCCTGAGACAAAAAGTGCATGCGTTCCATGTCAGTGTCCTGACTAAGATCGATTCCCAGTCCCTGCAGCATTGGGCCAGTCAGCAAATGTTTACCGCCAGCGGAACTTGCGGCACTTTCTGCCTTAGCTGGTTGCAGACTTTTGGCGACTTCCTCTTCAAGAAGATCCAATACTTTTTCATCCATTGTTAAGCCCTCTGATACGTTGTGAGTATTGATTTGTAGTGATGGTGCTGTTGTTTGTTGTAGCGGCTGATGCTCAGGCTCAATGTCGCGTTGCGCGGCATCATCTTTGCGCTGGCCAAAGCCCAGAATTTTTTTCAATCGGATTGATGACGTCATTTCGTATTCGCTGTCTGCCTGCGGAGTAAATTTCAAATCATGAAGAACCAGGTTATCTTCCGGCACCAAGGATTGTGGTTTGTCACTGTCTTCTTTCAGCTCAACATCACGCAACAGTGCATCGGCGTCGTCTTTGGCCTCAAGCAGCGCATCAAGTGCCAGTAGTGGATCGGCATTAACAGCAGGTTGATCGTCGTCCAACAGTTCTTCATCATCGAAAGGTTCATCCGCCAGCAGATCGACCTGATCGGCTTTAAACATCGCATCCAGCGGACCAGAATTACGCTCATGATCGTCCGCATGGCCAAATGACACGCGCAACTGATAAGGCCCGACGGTGATTTCGTCTTTGTGTTCCAGCTTCGCCAACTGATCTTTACCCAGCGGCATGTGTGATCCATTCACATAGGTGTCACCACACAAATCGCGAACACAAAACGCACCATCAATCGAGACAATCGCGCAATGCTGCGGTTTCACGCGGCCTTG
Organism: Vibrio sp. bablab_jr001; assembly: GCF_016464285.1. NCBI lineage: Bacteria > Pseudomonadati > Pseudomonadota > Gammaproteobacteria > Vibrionales > Vibrionaceae > Vibrio > Vibrio sp. bablab_jr001. The sequence goes on along the minus strand of NZ_JACDWZ010000082.1, from coordinate 159,347 downwards.
AGCATCTTTCAGTCGCCAGGTTGCCCATGATTCAGATCCGATGTTGCCGCCTTCTGCAGTCCAGTGTGACTGAGCGGTCAGGCCCGATTCGAGCAGTTGTACGTTAGCCACCTGAAGGATCAGTGACGTCTGAGTCATTGCGTTCATCTGTTATTGCCTCACTTGAATCAGAACGTGTTGGTCTTGCGCGTTGTCACCCAGAAACGAAGTCCATCCAAGAGCCACACCACTGTCAGCGGCCAGGCTCAGTTTTGGCGCTTCATCTTCATCCATGGTCAGCTCTACGTCGTAGGCCATCTGCTCACGCAAAATAAATTCCACCAATTTACACAGCGGTTGGTGTTCCTTACCGGAAGGAAGAAAATCGGCGAAACGCTCGCGCGACAACTTACCGATACAGATGACAAACTTACCGTTGCAGTCCATCACTGATTCACCCACCATGCTGTCAACGCCCAGTTGAGCGTTCTGCTGCCCCAGCGACAATTGCTGGGATTTGTCGATATGCACCTTACGGCGCACCCACTGGCGAATTTGCACATCCTGCAAATCGAAACAGTGGGCGATGATGCCAGCCACCACCTGCGGTGAGCGGCTACGTCCGGCCAAAGTGCCAGCGTAAGCCAGCATCTTGCACCAGTTGATGGGTGTCTCACCGCGCAAGTCGGTATCACCCAGCCCGACCAATGCAAACAACTGAGCGGAAAAGGCGTCTTTAGCATCCGGCTGAAAGCGCACGTAATAGCGATACTTTCGCCAGATGCGATACACGAGGTTGATCAGCCGATTGTTAAAAAAATCGAGAAATGGCTGCTTAAAACCACCCGGTTCTTCATTCACCAGTTGCTCGATGATGAATCCTGGCAAGGGTGACTGCGCGCCAGACAAGCCAAAAAAGTTGGTCAGCATCACCAGGCGTTCATCTGCGCGCTCGTGCAGGGAATTCACGTCTGATGGCGAAAAACCAAGGCTTGGGTTTGCACTGAATACCAACTGACACTGACGCTCCCACTCTTCCGACTCTGGGTTGAATTGCTGCAGTTTTTGTAACAATTCGACCAACTGATAGAAGTTGTAAGCACGTACATCACCAGGCAAGTGCGATTGGGGCACCAGCTGGCTGTCAGCCGTCATATCAACGGCTGCATTCCGGTCTGTGTTCCCCATGTGTATTTCTCTTGGTTACTAACGTTGATGACGACCAGCTCATGAAACGAATTGATGCTGGCGTAGAGCGCAAAAAAATGGCTCAGTACCGTGCCAAACAGATACAAATCGCCTTCTGAACCAAAACCAGCCTGATCAATGTAGAGGGTCGATTGCAGGCCGCGCACGGGTAAGCCTCGCAGCATTTTGTCCACCGGTTGTGATTCGATTTTGCTGATGCCGTCCATGCGCAGACGCGCCACACGCTCTGCCTGACGATCGACCAGCGCGCGAAAATCGTAAGCACGCAGCACACAGCTGAGCGCATCTTTGGACAGCAGCGACAAATAGTTGAGTGACAAGTTGGAAATCAGTGTCCACAGCAGGCTGCCATCAAGAACCGGACGCAGTGACTGCGACGGCACGGTGATGTTGCGAAACGTCGCATACGGCGGCGAGGTATCGGTCGGCTCACAAATGTCACCAATGCCCAGTTCCAACGGTAACAGACGGTTGGTGCAGGTCAGCTTGATTGACACCGCTTCATCAACATCAACCGACAGGGTTTCATCGCCGCGAATAAAGGACACAAATGAGTCAAAGCCGTCACCGCGAATACTTTCTTTGATGCGTGTGCGGTAATACAACGCCTGACGATGACGAACGCGTTCTACTTCGTGCTGAAAGCTTTCAAATGAGGAGTACACACGCTTCTCGCCACGCACCCGTTGACCCGCTTGGCTGTTGTCCTGCCAACCCACCACGCTATCAACGCTGAACACTTCATAGTGCGCTGGATAGCGGCTTGACGGCACAATACGGTATTCCGATTTGCGACCATTGAGATCGATTGGGTCGGCATCATGTTCGAATAGGTTGATCACTGGGGTGCAATAGAGCTGAAAATTGTCCTTACGCACGCGAACGTCGGCAGGCAACGTTTTGGATAAATGAATGTGCAGCGTGAATTCGCCGTGCACCGATTTTGGCAGTGCTTGCCCCAATCCCTTGAGATCAAAAAAGTGGAACGCTTCCGGAAATGACAGGTATTCCTGCAAAATGCGGTAGCCTTCGTAAACATTAGTTGGATAAGGCAACAACGATTCGTCGCTCTTAAAGCCCACTGTTGCAAACGTATTACGCGGCAGAGTGAACACCGCACCATTCACTTCAACGGTGACTTTATCCAGATAGTGATTGAGCCACAGATACAGCATTTGTGAACTGTACTTGTCCCCACCTAAGTAAAAACGCAAATCACCCAGTTCAGCATCACCAATCGAAATGTCGCCGTTCATCTTCATCGCTAATTTAATGGTGGTTGCTTCGCGCGTGTGTTCCGCGTTGGCGTCCAGACAATGAAGCGGATAGAGAGCAACATCTCGGCAGGTTCGAAAATGGCATTTAGTGCCAAACACGGGTTTGCTATCCAGTTGTGTGCCGCGTGTAATGGTCTGCTTTTCACTGACGCTTTTGTCCGGTGTAAAGGCCACCACACTCATGCTCGGCACGGGCCGCAAATAGTTCGGCCACAGCATGTTGATGATCGAGTGTGTCAGCTCAGGGAATTCATCTTCGACTTTTTCACGCAGACGCGCAGTCAGGAACGCAAAACCTTCCAACAGACGTTCAACGTCCGGGTCGGTTGTTCTGCCATGCAGAAAGCGCGACAGCTGAGGGTGAATTTCGGTAAATTCTCTCCCCTGCTCTTTAAGAAAAGCGAGCTCTTCCCTGAAATACTTGTCTTGAGTCATGGTGATTAAAACACTCGATACTTTCTGTTTTGATCCAGTAACAGACTGAACTGAACTTTCTTGTGTAATGCATCGCAGTTAATGCTGGCCACAATGTGGAAACGCAGCGTTAAAGGATTGAAATGGTCCGAGTCGGCACGCACCAGTACCTGTTTTAAGCGCGGCTCATAACGTTCCAGACAATGCTGAATCGCCAGTTTGATGCGCAGCGACAAGTCCATAGTTTCCAAAGTAGCGTCGTTAAAATCCACTAACCCGAGATGCGGGGCGCTTTGAGCACCACCGATTCGTGTATTGAGGATATTGGACACATTACGCTTAACGGATTCGAGTACATCCCATGCATCTGGCCCTTGGGTCAGAGACATGGGTTTAGCATTGGCTTCCAAACGTTCAAAGAAGCCAACACCAAATGCACTCTCTTCAGGTGCAATGTAAGTCATGGTTATGCTTGATCCAGACGGCCTACCAGCGACAGTTCGAAGTTCGCACCCATGTACTTAAAGTGCGGACGAACAGCCAGAGAAACTTGGTACCAACCTGGATTGCCTTCCACGTCCATCACCTCGATTTTCGCAGCGCGAAGTGGACGACGGCTGCGTACATCTGCTGGCGGGTTTTCCTGATCGGCAACGAATTGCTTGATCCAAGCGTTCAGCTCACGTTCCAGATCCTGACGCTCTTTCCAGGCACCAATCTGTTCACGCTGCAGCACTTTCACGTAATGCGCCAAGCGGTTGATGATCATCATGTAAGGCAGTTGCGTACCCAACTTGTAGTTGGTTTCTGCTTCTTTGCCTTCTTTGGTGTTCGGGAAGATCTTGGCTTTCTGAATGGAGTTTGCCGAGAAGAATGCGGCGTTGTCGCTGCCCTTACGCATGGTCAGAGCAATGAAACCTTCTTCTGCCAGTTCAAACTCTTTACGGTCAGTGATCAGCACTTCCGTTGGGATCTTGCTTTGCAGCGCGCCCATCGATTCAAATACGTGTACTGGCAGATCTTCAACCGCACCGCCACTTTGTGGGCCGATAATGTTTGGACACCAACGGTATTTCGCGAAGCTATCTGTCAAACGAGTTGCGAATGCAAACGCCGTATTACCCCATAGGTAATGCTCGTGCGATTGGCTCACGTTCTCTGAATAGTTGAATGATTTGATTGGGTTCTCTGTTGGGTCATAAGGAACACGCAGCAGGAAACGAGGCGCCGTCAGGCCAATGTAACGTGCATCTTCTGACTCACGCAGTGCACGCCATTTGGTGTATTTCGGGCTTTCAAACGTAGACTTGATGTCTTTGATGTTTGGCAGCTCTTCAAAAGAATCGATGCCAAAGAATTGCGGGCCAACACTAGAGATAAAAGGTGCGTGCGCCATTGCGCCTAATGCGCCCATGTATTGCAGCAGTTTCATGTCCGGTGTTGATGGCGTGAAAGCGAAGTTGCCAATGATAGCGCCGGTTGGTTCACCACCAAACTGACCATAACCTGAGGAGTAAACGTGTTTGTATAAGCCAGATTGAGTTGTTTCTGGTGCAAATTCAAAGTCTTCCAGCAGCTCTTCTTTGGTGACGTGCAGCAAATCAACTTTGTTGTTTTCGCGGAAATCGGTACGATCAACGAACAGTTTCAAGCCACGCCAAGCCGATTCCATTTGCTGGTATTTCTCGTCGTGGAGAATTTCATCCATCTGCGCGCTGATTTTTTTGTCCAGTTCAACCAACATCTGATCGACCAGAGATTTATTCACTGCTTCATCTAACTGGTTGCCACCAATCAGATTTTCAATAAATGCTGCAACACCTTTTTTCGCAACATCGTACCCTTCTTCGCTTGGAGCGATGCGGGTTTGCGCCATAATTTCGTCCAGCAGGCTTCCTTCAGCCAGCTGCGGTCTTTCCAGTACCGTTTCAGTAGTAGACATCTTTTTGTTCCTGATTAAGAATTAATGACAAAAGTATCAAGTCAACTTAGGCTTGAGTTTGCTCTTCTGACTCACTAACAAGACTGAGTTCTGCCAGCAGTTTCTCGCGCGACTCTTCCGAGTTCAGCAGATCTTGCAAGCGCTCACGGAACGCAGGAATGTTGCCCAGCGGACCTTTCAGTGCCACCAGCGCCTCACGTAACTCAATCAATTTTTTCAATTCAGGAACTTGCGAAGCCACAGAATCCGGGGAGAAATCCGCAAGGGATTTGAAGCTCAGTTCCACCGGTAGATCGGCGTTTTCATCTTCACCCAGTTTGTTCTTCACTGTTGTCGTCAGTTTGAGATTGCTTTCACGCATTACGGCTTCAAAGTTATTCTTATCCACAGAAACGGTTGAGCGCTCTTCTACTGGCGTCTCTTCTGAATGGCCTTTGAAATCACCAACCACTAAGGTTTTTAATGGCAATTCCACTTCAGCCTGTGCATCCCCAGTCGCAGGAATATACTTAATATTAATGCGCTCTTTAGGAGCTACACTTCCTTCTTTAGACATATAACGTCTCCAAATACCTATGCCAGTCGTTGTCAATGAAATAGTTGTGTAAATATCTGATTGATAATACACATTAGAAATATCTTAATTATCTTATTTGATTTTTAGTAAATATAACTTCTTGAAATTGATTAATTCACCCGACTTCTCGTCAGACAAATATAACCATTGAATAATACAAGTTAAACTTACATATAAACTTTTATTTATAAAACTATGAATAAAGAGACAAGCCAATCTCCCTATTCCTGATATTCGAAAGCGAGCACATTCTATTCATTTAATAATGTTTTGTTGCACAAAAATCACAAGAATATGATCTTCACCCCAAAAACGATTACTTTTATCACACTTATTATCTATCGCTAATATTGAAATAAACTAAATATCCCAGAACAGATCATGGTTATAAAAGTCGACATTTTTTTTCAGGTTTAATTCTAATGTATCTGCCGCAGTCTCTTGCTCAGAGGTAATACGTGGTGCCAATTGTTGATACTTTTCAGCCACTGCAGAATGGAGATTTTCTAAGCGGTCCGTCCCCGCCGTTTCCAGATACAGATCGAAGTAAGCTTTTGCTCGCACCAAGTCGGTTTCCACAAACGGATAAGCTTCTCCTTGTCCGCTGTAAATGAAACCCAGTGCGGCTAGCGATGTGAGATCTCCGGCCTGCAAGGCCTTCTGGCGCCATTCGAATGCTTCTTCGTAGCGACCTTTATCTTCCAACAAGTTGATATAGGCGCGTATTGCTGGAACATAACCGGTTTTAGCCGCTGCCAGATACGTTTCACGCACTTTGGTGTCACGAGAACCAGGCATCATATATGAGCCAGAACCACTTTCTATCCGTCTGGCCTGCTCCATTAATGCTCGCGGATGATGAAAAGCCATTGCTTTAACCAGGTAATATTCTGAAAGTTCTTTATTGCTTGAATGGTAGTACTGCGCCAATTCAAACAAAGCTTGCGCCGGGTTAAGCTGCCCCAAGCGAATCAGCGTGTCGTGGTATTGATGCTGCCACTGCTCGCGTTCCTTTTTACTCAGCCATTGACCATTCTGATACAAATGTTGCATCGCGTGGCGGTTACCGCCTTGTGCAGCCTGAAGCAAATATTCACGGGCTTGCGGCGGGGTACGAATCGTCGTCCGATAGTTGGAAAGTTCCATAGCATAAAGGTAAGCCGCATCAGCATTGCCATTGTCCGCTGCGTGTTTCAGATACTGGCGAGACTCAACATTTTTAAACTGGGCGCGCAATAAGCGACCACTTTCGAACGCCTGCTGCGCGTTCAACAACTTGGCATCGTAATCTTCACCATGCGTAGCAAAGCTCGTCACGCCAAAGGAGAGAACAAGAGAAACCAGACAAGACTTAACCAATGTTGACACTGCTACCACCTTGTAACACGCCACCACAATCCACTGCATCGCCAGCTCTTGCTGCGGGCTTGCCATCAATCATCACGGTTGCAGAGCCTGCCGCAATACTGCGCGGGTGAGCTGGATTTTTCGGTTTATCATGCGGTGCAAGCGGGTCCCCCTGACGAGCGGCAGGAATGCCATCAATTTTGACCGAACCCGAACCCGCAGTGACCGGAGTCGGAGGGAATCCATCATGTGCTGACCCGATATGCCCGACTACTATGCCATTTCCCATAACAAACTCTTCTCTGAACCATCATTAAAATATGTGTGGCTCTGATAAAAGCAAAATGTATACCCATTGTTTATCCAGCAACTGGTTAAACCAGAACATAATCAGGCAAGTTATTGCCCATAACAAGCAATACATTACCCAAACCAATACAAAAATTTGCTCGATGGTTTATCAATGTCAGAGAAATGAAATTTAATAAAGTAAAAACTCTAATAAATCACCACAATATACACATTTGTCATTTAATTGATCAATTTTGTGACTGAATATCACTTTTAGTCGATAATAAATATATTAATAATGTCTTATTTTTGAGAGAAAATATAACTCTATATATTGAGTAAATAATTACTTTTCATTTTTAATTTAATTCATCTAGTTGAATATTATTGTTTGATATTTCTAAAATATATTTTCCTAATATTATTGCCGTTCATCTTTGGGTGAATCCATAACCACCATGGTTGTAATCGATTGCACTTGTAGACATTCTCCTAATACATCAGCATGAAAACGTTTATAAGCCGAGAGGTCCTTTGTTTCAACCCGAAGCAGATATTCATTCATTCCGGTAATGTTATGGCATTCCACGACTTCATCTGCAAAGCGCACATGATCTTCAAAACTCAGTTGCGACTTTTTAGTATGGCTGTTCAAACCAATTGAAACGTAGGCAATAAACCCAACATTCAGTTGAGGTTTATCCAACACCGCACGATAACCTTTGATGACCTTCTTACGTTCCAGCTCCTGAACTCGACGCAGCGTGGCTGATGGCGACAAACCCACCCGTTCCGCCAACTCTACATTGGAGATTCGGCCGTCTTGCTGCAACTCACGCAATATTCTTTCGTCAAACTTATCCATTGCCACCATCCATTGCTAAAAACTTCAATAACACACAAATATAAGCACAAAATTGCGCTCAGCTACCATTACTATTTTTCATATGTTTTGATGATGAATGAGTAACTTTGTATGGATTACAGTCAATGGGGCCCGCTGGTGGCTTTCGCTTTTGTATCAACCTTTACCCCAGGCCCGAATAACATCATGCTCATGACGTCCGGTGCCAATGTAGGCTTCTGGCGTACGATTCCCCATATGTTGGGCGTTACGTTTGGGTTTAGTGTCATGGTGCTGTTAGTGGGCGTTGGCCTGACGGGATTGTTTCAAGCCTACCCAGTGCTGCAGCAGATCCTGCACGTGGCATGTCTGGTTTATCTGGTCTATCTGGCGATAAAAATTGCTCGCAGCACGCCAGCAAATAAAAACCATCAATATAAGCCGATGTCGTTTCTTTCAGCAGCCATGTTTCAGTGGGTCAATCCCAAAGGTTGGTCAATGGCGTTAACGGCAGTCAGTGTTTATAACCAAAGTGCAAGTTGGGCTCAATTACTGTTGATTGCGTTGGTGTTCGCGGCAGTGAACATTCCGTCCGTCAGCGTGTGGACGGCTGCAGGAAAACAGCTCAGCCATTGGATGACACATCCGAAGTATGTGCGTTGGTTTAACGGTTCGATGGGCGGCTTGCTCCTGCTGTCCACCGTGCCGATGTTGTGAGGTACGATCAGAACTCTTTGTTCATTTGAGTCAGCATTTGCACCAGAGCCTGATGCTGCTGTTCGGTAAAGTGGCGGGTCAAATCCTGCGTAAGCGCGATATGCAGCGCATTGTGCTCGCGGTAAACACTTTGCCCTTGATCAGTTAAATCAACCACAATAGAACGTCGGTCGCCTTCCAACGACTGACGTTCAATCAACCCCGCCTGCACCAGTTTTTCAACCTGAACGGTCAGTGTGCCCGTCGTGATACTTAAGCGATTGGCCAGCTCTTTCATGCGCATCGCACCATGACTGCCCAACACCTCCAACGTGTGGATCTGCGCCAGTGAATAACCGGTTTCTTTGACCACTGACAGTTCCCAAGAGGACATTTTGTCGTAAAACTCGGTGATCAGATTGTTGAGTTCAGTCAGATGTTGCATGTGTTTGCCTTTACTTGGTATTCACCTCTAGTGTGAGGTGGTGCAGTTTATCAAACTCGGTCAGTTGCTGTCTAAAGTACTCAGCATCTTTCTCAGCTTCAGCTTTAAGTCGAATCGTCGCGGCGTAATGACTGGAACTCACTTTCCACATATGGATGTCCATCACATCGGCACCACTCTGCGCCAGCCTGGTCAGAATTTTTTGCTCATAATCACGGCCAATATGTGCATCCAGCAATATTGGCGCCGTCTGTTTCATCAAACCAATCGCCCACTTGGTGATCACCAACGCCCCCACAATACCCATGATTGGATCCAACCATACCCAACCCAGATATTTGCCCACAATCAATGCTGCAATGGCCAGCAACGACGTCAGTGCGTCAGCCAGAACATGCATATACGCTGCTGTGAGATTGTGATCATGATGGTGCTCATGAGCATGGCCGTGTTCATGATGATGGTCGTGATGGTCGTGATGGTCGTGATGGTCGTGATGGTCGTGCAATAAAAACATACTGACAACATTCACAATCAAGCCAATCACAGCCACTAAAATCGCTTCATTAAATTGGATTGACAACGGATTGAACAGACGATGCAGAGATTCGCCAAACATAAATAACGCCACTAATCCCAGGCCAATTGCGCTGGTGTAGCCGCCCAACACGCCAACTTTGCCAGTCCCAAACGTGTACTGACGTGAGTCCTGATGTTTACGTGCGTAACGAAACGTGAACAGCGTGATACAGAATGCCGCGGCATGAGTGCCCATGTGCCAGCCATCAGCCAGCAACGCCATAGATCCGTAAATAGAGCCCGCACTGATCTCGACCGCCATGGTGATCAGCGTTAACAACAATACATACAGCGTGCGCTTTTCACCTTTTTCGTTCGCATAAGAAAAGGTATGAGACTGAGGACAACTTGGTGATTGCATAATAAATACTTTGATTATCAAATTTTCTAAATAATAATTAGTTTGAATATCAAAGTAAAACACATTTGTTCCATTATGCTTTTTCGCCTTAAATGTAGGTGAGGTTATAAAACAAACACATAAAGGATTACATGTGCATCCAGCCCTGCTTACCGCCATCACTATGATCGCCTTTGCGGCCAATTCCATTCTTTGTCGGCTGGCGTTGCAAGAACACGCCATTGACGCCGGATCGTTCACGGCACTGAGATTAATCTCGGGTGGAATCACGTTGGTGGTCTTGCATGCCATCGTCGTGCGCCGCGAACATCGTCGCTATTCGCTGCCGTTCGCCTTCAAAGCCGGGGCGGCTCTGTTTACCTATGCGCTCTGTTTCTCCATCGCTTATCTGACATTATCGGCTGGCACTGGCGCATTACTGCTTTTCGGTACCGTGCAACTGTCACTGCTCGCTGCGCACTGTTGGCAAGGCAACAAGATCCGAGCATTAGAATGGCTGGGGCTGGCGATTTCCATCGCCGGCTTTATCTATTTGATGCTGCCAAGTGCTGAACAACCCGATTGGATATCTGCACTGTTGATGGTCGTATCGGGACTCGCTTGGGCTGCGTTTACCCTGCTTGGGCGCAACAGCGGCAATCCGACCAACGCGATCGCCCAGGGATTCTGGGCGGCAAGTCTGCTGTGTATACTCGTCTCTCCCTGGATGATTCATCAGGATTCCATCTCTACACGCGGCGTAATTCTTGCGCTGTTGTCGGGCAGTCTCGCATCCGCCGCGGGTTACATTCTCTGGTATCAGGTCATCAGCCGCTTAACCATTCTGCAAGCATCGGTCGCACAACTGTCGGTTCCTGCTATCGCGTTAGCTGGCGGCAGCCTGCTGCTCAATGAAACCCTCACTCTGCGTCTGATACTGGTGAGCCTGATGATTCTGGGTGGCATATTGCTGGTGTTTGTTGCCCGCGAGCCGAAATAGTCCATGTTGATTCCGGGCTGGCTTTTCTAAGGCAGCTCAGTACAATTCAGGCCGTCTATTCCACGCGATTGTTTTGTTATGCCACACTCTGACCGCTGCTTTACACCTTTTAAGGCCGACGTTTCCGCTATTGCTCTGCCGGACCGTTTTACCTTTCCGTTTTGTTACGAGCCGCATGCTCTGTGTGTGATTGCTGCCGATGAACTGCAGCAGCATATCCGCACCCAGCAAGAGTGGTCACATCCGTTCGGTCTTGAAGACGATGAAGCGGGCGCTAGCGGCAAGATGTTCGGCGTACTGGTCGTCAAAAACAGCGCTGGGCAGCTGGGTTATCTCTCTGCTTTTTCCGGCCAACTGGCCGAGCAAAACCATCTACCAGGCTTTGTGCCGCCGGTATTTGATCGCTTTGCCGACGACGCTTTCTTTCGCACCGAAGCCAACCAGATTGCCGCCATCAATCAACAAGTGCGAGAGTTGAAGCAAAACACCCAGGCAGACACGCTGCGCAGCGCGATTTCTGCGCACCAACAGCAAGCAGAGTCGGAGATTGAAGCGCTGCGCCTGCAGATGATCGAGACTCGAGCAAAGCGTAAGCAGTTACGCGCCGAAGCCAACGCAGATGATCAGCATGCACTGCTGGAACGCTTGGCGAAAGAGAGTGTGGCCGAGAAAAATCAGCTCAAACAGTTAAAACTTCTGTGGGAACAACGTATTCGCGCCTTACAGGATGAGTTAGCGGCACAAAACGCCGAACTTCATACGTTGCAGGAGCAGCGTAAACAGCTCTCGGCGGCGCTGCAGAAAAAGCTGTTTGCCCAATATAGTTTCTTAAACAAACGCGGTGATGTGCAGTCGCTGAATGACATTTTCTCACTCGCGGCCAATCCGATCCCACCCGCAGGCTCAGGGGAATGCGCAGCACCTAAACTGCTGCAATACGCGTTTACGCATCAACTGACACCGATCGCGATGGCGGAATTCTGGTGGGGGCGTTCTCCCAAATCAGAAATTCGCCAGCACAAGAAATTCTATCCGGCCTGCCAAAATAAGTGTCATCCGATCCTTGGCCATATGCTGAGTGGTATGGTACTCGACGACAATCCGTTGCTGGAAAACCCGGCAGAAGGTAAAGAGATCGAGATTGTGTATCAGGATGAAGCGATTGTGGTGATCAACAAACCAGCCGAGTTTCTCTCCGTGCCCGGTGTGAACGTTAAAGACTCTGCCTTGACGCGATTGGAACAGCAATTTCCCGATGCAGAAGGTCCGTTTGTGTTGCATCGTCTGGATATGTCGACTTCGGGGTTATTGGTCTTCGCTCTCACTCGTCGCGCAAATAAAAGCCTACAAAAGCAGTTTATTACTCGCGGTGTAGAGAAGCGCTATGTGGCGCTGCTGAGTGGTGAAATCCCCCTCGGGGAAGGCAGTATTACCCTGCCGCTGCGTCCAGACTTAGACGATCGTCCACGTCAGATGGTCTGTTTTGAGCACGGCAAAGCCGCCGAAACTGACTGGCAGACGATCCGTACCGAACAAGGGCGTACGCGAGTTTATCTGCATCCTAAGACAGGGCGCACTCATCAGTTGCGAGTGCATTGCGCCCATGAGCAAGGTTTCAATACGCCGATTCTGGGTGATGATCTCTATGGTGAGAAAGCCGATCGCCTGCACCTACATGCGGAAAGTCTCAGCTTTGATCACCCTTACACCAAGCAGCGCATGACTTTTCAGGTCGACCCGGCGTTTTAATTGCGCGCCATTCAAACACCGAGTCCCGACAACCACTGTGGCTGCCGGGACATTCCAACCACAATACAAACCGATCTTTTTCCCCCGGGTTTCAGGGTGTTACACTCGCAACCATCATTTCGCTACAACAAAGACTAGACGACTGGTCTAATTATCACTATATTTCATCCCATGAACGCAAAAACTCAAGATACACGTCAACATATTCTGGAAGTCGGTTACCAATTGGTGGTGAACCGAGGATTTACCAGTGTCGGCTTATCGGAACTGCTGAAAAGCGCCGATGTGCCCAAAGGCTCGTTTTATCATTATTTCAAGTCCAAAGAGCAATTTGGCGAGGCACTGATTGAAGCCTACTTTGCCCATTATCTCGACAAACTCGATGCTCTGTTCAACGGCAGTGACGGCTCCCACTATCAAAAATTGATGCGTTACTGGCATTACTGGACGGAGCAAAACAGTTGCAGTTGTTCAGCCGGAAAATGTCTGGTGGTCAAACTCGCTGGTGAAGTCTCCGACTTGTCAGAACCTATGCGCCTGGCGCTGCTCAAAGGCACCAATAAAATCACTGCCCGGGTAGCCGATTGTATTGAGCAAGGGATCCAAAGTGGTGAACTGCACGTACAAAACAGCCAGCAAACATCAGAGTTGCTCTACAATCTGTGGATTGGGGCAAGCTTGCTGAACAAAATTCGCCAAGATGACATTAGCCTGCAACAAGCGTTACTGGCTACAGAGCAGCTGCTGAAAGGCAACAAGCTCAACTGATACACAACAATCAATGCCGCTATCTCGATAGCGGATTTTTTGCAACGAACACTAGACGACTGGTCTAATCAAGAAGGATATCACATGACTGATTCAATGAATCGACGCATTGTTCTGGCATCTCGCCCAACAGGTGCCCCCACTGAACAAAACTTCCGTCTGGAAACCGTTGAGAAACCGACACCGCAAGCAGGCGAAGTGCTGCTGCGTACTATTTACCTGTCGCTCGATCCCTATATGCGCGGTCGCATGAGCGCAGCCGAATCTTACGCAGCGCCTGTCGCCATTGATGACGTCATGGTCGGTGGCACCGTGTGTCAGGTTGAAGAATCACACAACCCGGAGTTCGCGGTCGGCGAATGGGTGCTGTCATATACGACTGGCTGGCAGAGCTACTCCGTTTCAAATGGCCAAGGTCTGCTGAAACTGGGGATGGACCCTAGCCATCCTTCCTACGCACTGGGCGTGCTGGGTATGCCTGGCTTTACCGCTTACATGGGTCTGTTGGATATTGGCGCGCCAAAAGCTGGGGAAACCATTGTGGTTGCTTCGGCAACGGGCCCGGTGGGAGCGACTGTGGGTCAAATTGGTAAAATCAAGCAGTGCCGGGTGGTGGGTATTGCTGGCGGTGAAGAAAAATGTCGTCACGCCGTCGAAGTACTGGGTTTTGATGCCTGTATCGATCACAAAGCGGACGATTTTGCCGAGCAACTCGCCAAAGCCTGTCCTAAAGGCATTGACGTTTACTACGAAAACGTCGGTGGCAAAGTGTTTGATGCGGTGATGCCGCTGCTTAACACCGGCGCACGTATTCCAGTGTGTGGCCTGATTTCTCAATACAACGCCACATCACTGCCAGACGGTCCGGATCGTTTGTCTCTGCTGGCAGGCCTCATCCTGACGAAACGCATTCGTATGCAAGGCTTTATTATTTTTGACGATTACGGTCACCGCTATGGCGAATTCGCCAAAGACATGAACCAATGGGTTGCCGAAGGCAAAGTGCAGTACCGCGAACAAATTGAGCAAGGGCTGGAGAATGCACCTTCGCAACTGATTGGTCTGCTGGAAGGGAAAAACTTCGGCAAACTGGTTATTGCAGTGAACAAGCCGCTGTAAACAGGAGAGCATGATGATCACATTGCACCATCTCAATCGCTCACGTTCCAAACGCATCATCTGGTTGCTGGAAGAACTGGAAGTCGAGTATCAAATCGTTCCTTACCAACGAGATTCGTTGACCTTTCTGGCGCCACCGGAGTTGAAAGCGGTGCACCCTCTGGGGAAATCACCGGTGATTGAAATCGACGGACGCGTGATTGCCGAATCAGGCGCCATCACCGAATACTTGATTGAACGCTTTGCGCCACAGCGTCTCGCTCCAGCGCGTGACAGCGCCGACTACATCGACTATCTGCAATGGTTACATTTTGCTGAAAGCTCGGGTATCCTGCCGCTGCTGCTAAAATTGTTCTTGGCCAAAGACGGGGCCAAAACGCAGTTTTTGGAAGGTTATGCCAACAATGAAGCCGCCAAAGTACTGGGTTATGTCAACGCACAGCTCGAAGGCAAAAACTACTTGGTCGCCGACAAACTCAGTGGCGCAGACATCATGATGTCGTTCATCGCCGAGGGCGTGCAAACCAGTGGCATGCTGGATCATTTCCCGAACATCAAGGCGTATCTGTCAGGTCTGTCCACACTAACTGCTTATCAGAAAGCGAACCGAATCGAAGCCGAACTCAGCGCCTGAAGCGCAAGACTTTGCAGATAAAACAAAGCCTGCCAATTGGCAGGCTTTCTATTTCTCGTATTAGGCCACTTCGGGCACGGGTTTCGGTGGTGCATCGACCTCTGGCTCTTTCTGCACCGGAGGCACCTGCCCCTCTTCCACCGCTTGTTGGTAACAACCGCTGAGTTTGATCGCCAGATACATATCGGCACGCAATACCAAACCACCATCGCCGACAGGCACGCCACTCAGCTCACACCACTGACGCATGCTACGTTTACGCCCGGCAAGGATCAGGCGGACACCGCGTTTCTTCAGAATATTCTGCACATCCCCCAACATCGCCATCACACTCAAATCAAGGTGAGTAAAGCTCGCTACCGCATCGATGATCACACAGTTCACTTCCGAATCACTGGTTTCGACCTGCTCCAACAGACGACGTTTGAAATACGGCGCGTTGAAGTAAGTCAGCGGCGAGTTAAAACGATACAACATCAGCCCAGGAATGGGTGACGCTTTACCTGAACCGTCAATCGTGCGAATGGTGCCGTCCTCATCCAAGCCCAGACGCTGATCGCTCGGTCTCATCACCACACGCAGAAACTGGAACAAACCCAGCAACACGGCCAGTGTGATACCAGGAATCACTCCGACGATCAGCACGGCAATAAACGTCACCCCCGCCAGATAAAACGCATCTTTATCGCGCTTTTTCAGGCCCCACAGTCCTTTCAGATCCAACAATGACGTCGAGGCGATGATCAGCACTACCCCCAAAGCTGCAGTAGGAATGTACTGCAATGGGCGGTAGAGGAAAATCGCCACCACGCCAATCACGACTGCGGCAATCACCGACACCAGTTGCGATTTACCACCATTCGCATCGTTTACCGCAGTGCGCGAGTCGGCGCCACTGATCGCAAAACCCTGAGAAAAGGCGGAGGCTAAGTTGGCAAAACCCAGTGCGCGGAACTCTTTGTCAGCGTCGATATCGTAGCCATTTTTGGCCGCAAAGCTGCGCGCGGTGAGCATCATGCTGACAAAGCTCACCATCGCCAGGTTGAGAGCAGGCACCACCAATTCACGGCTGATACCGATGTCAAACATTGGCGTCTGGAATGCTGGCAATCCGCCTTGGATCAAGCCGACAACACTGACCCCCTGACCATCCAACTGGGTAGCCCACACCAACACGCCAGCCGCAATGATCGCCAGCATCGCCGCTGGCCAAGAGGGGCGAAAACGCTTGGCAACAAAATACACCACGACCGTCAGCAAACTGACCACCACGGTTTGCCAATGCACGTCAAACAGACGCTGCGGCGCTTCTGCCAGTCGTTCCAGCAGATAACGCTGCTCATATTTCACGCCAAATACTTTACTCAACTGGCCAACGATGATGGTCAGCGCGACACCATTGAGCAGCCCCATCAGAATCGGACGAGAGAGAAAATCAGCCAGAATGCCAAGACGAAACTTACTGGCGAGAATGCACCACATGCCCATCATCGCGGTCATGGTCATAACTAATTGCCAGTGTTTGGTCGGGTCGCCTCCCGCCAGCGGAGTCACCACCGCCGCAACCACGGCACAAGTGGCTGCATCAGGGCCGACGATCAATTGGCGTGAAGTCCCGAACAGTGCATATATCAACATCGGAGCCACACACGAATACAGCCCGACGATCGCTGATACCCCGGTCAACTGCGCATACGCGATCGCCACGGGCAGCGCCACCGCAACCACGGAAAATGCCGCTCGCATGTCGTCAACCAGCCAAGCGCGTTCATAGTGTTTAAACTGATACAATCCCGGCATCCATTGCCGGATCCAAGCCGATTTCAACGTAACCTCACCTCTGACTCAAGTTTTTGCCTGTGCACAACGACTCATTTAAGCATAACTCAAGATCCGCAAACTCTCGCTGCTAATTTGCTGATTTTACAAAGGATTGATTTTTGCTCAGTGAATCGCCGAAATCACGGAACCTCTGCCGTCCCATTCGGGCAGAAAACATTGGTCGCCACCGCGCCGTTTATGTGACAATGATCAGCATATTCGCCACCCAATACCGTTGAACCGATGAATTTCCAAGCTGCTATTTTCGATATGGATGGACTGCTGCTCGATACCGAGCGCGTCTGTTTAGAGATTTTTGAACAAGCCTGTCACGCCGTTGGCGTTCCGTTTTTGCGTGACCTGTATTTATCGGTGATTGGCCGTAATGCCGCAGGCATTGAAGCCTCTTTGCGCGCAGGCTACGGGCCTGATCTCGATTATCCGGTGCTGCACAATGAATGGCGCACGCGCTACAACGCGGTGGTAAAACATCAGCCAATCCCGGTCAAACAGGGTGTGATTGAGTTGCTGCAATGGCTGAAAACGCATCAGATCCCTACGGCGGTTGCAACATCAAGCCAGCGCGACGTCGC
The DNA here is from genome assembly GCF_016464285.1 of Vibrio sp. bablab_jr001. NCBI lineage: Bacteria > Pseudomonadati > Pseudomonadota > Gammaproteobacteria > Vibrionales > Vibrionaceae > Vibrio > Vibrio sp. bablab_jr001. The sequence goes on along the minus strand of NZ_JACDWZ010000082.1, from coordinate 141,723 downwards.
CAGCGTCAAATTGCGTCTGGCTGGCATTGATCATTACTTCGATTCATTCGCCACAGGCTGTGAAGTCAGTCAGGGCAAACCGCATCCGGAAATTTTTCTGCTGGCGGCCAATCGCCTGAACGTCGAACCAGAGCACTGCCTGGCGTTTGAAGATTCCAATAATGGCGTCAAATCAGCGATGGCGGCCAAGATGATCACCTATCAGATTCCGGATTTGGTCACGCCAAGTGACGATGTGGTGGCTCTGGGTCACAGCATCCGCCCATCACTCAGCCACGTATTGGATGAACTTAAAGCGAACCGTTAACCCCGATTGATTGGCGGCGCTCAGTCGCCACAACTGTCGATAGTGATCACCACGGAATCGGGTCGCCAGTATTCAAATTCACAGTCCATGATCGCCCCGTCCTGTTTGTAGTTCACCCGGCAGATTTTCAGCACCGGTTGCCCCGTGGCGAGATTGAGCGCCTTCGCCACATGCGATGGCGCGGCGGTCGGAATCACTTCAAAGCGCGAACGCTGGGTGCGGTAACCATATTTTTCCGCGTACAGACCCGTCAGTGAACCTTGCAGATTTTCATGCAGAATATTGGGAAACAGGTTCGCAATCAGGCAGTTTTCGACAAACAACACCGCGCGCCCGTCGATATAGCGCAGGCGTTCAATAATATGAATCGGCGTAATGCGTTCGATCTGCATCGCTTTGGCGTAATCACGCGAGGCCATTACGCTTCGTACATTCAGCACTTTGGTTTCCGCAATGCGATCCTGCTCGCGCACCATCTGATGGAAATGCGAACGCGACAGCGGGTTGTAACGCACCCGTTCCGGCGACACAAACCAGCCGCGGCGCTCTTCGCGATAAATCAGTCCTTCTGTTTCGAGCGATACCAACGCGTCCTTGATGGTAATGCGCGTGGTTTCGAACAGCTCACTCAATTCACGCTCGGATGGCAGCTTCTGCCTGTCGTTCATGATGCCGCCGCAAATCTGCTCACGCAGGGTGGATTTTATTTTTCCCAGTTGGGTCGTCGCCTGTAGCTTCATCCTGATCTAGTCCAATAAGGTCTCTCTTTTTTCAGACTAATCAACGCACATAACAAATTTATTACAGCTAACCCTCTGTTAATTAAAGACAACTGAAACATAACTGCCATAAAACTAACGAAAAAGCGTCATATTTCTTGAGCCAAAACGTCACATTCGCTGCCTAGGATAAAAAACAAACTTACTGACCTAGTCCAGAAGGATGGAGACAATGAAAACGTTACTGACCAGTGCAACACTGATTGCGACCACGCTCGCGATGCCCGCTTTAGCCAAAGACGGCGACATTCAATCGCTGATCGATGCCGCCAAAAAAGAAGGCGCTGTTTACAGCGTCGGTATGCCGGGAAGTTGGGCAAACTGGAAAGACACCTGGAACGACCTGAACACCCATTACGGCCTGAACCATCAGGACACCGACATGAGTTCAGCGCAGGAAATTGCCAAGTTCGAAGCGGAAAAGAAAAACGCGACCGCCGATATCGGTGATGTCGGCTTTGCGTTTGCCCGCGTTGCGGTGAAAAAGGGCGTCACTCAGCCTTATAAACCGACCACGTGGGGCGACATTCCAAACTGGGCCAAAGATAAAGATGGTCACTGGGCACTTGCTTACACCGGCACGATTGCGTTTATCACCAACAACAATCTGGTCAAGCAAGCCCCAACGTCTTGGGCTGATCTGCTCAACGGCCAATACAAAGTGACCGTGGGTGATGTCGGTGTCGCGGCTCAGGCCAATAACGCGGTACTCGCGGCCGCATTTGCCAACGGCGGTGATGAAAGCAACCTGAAACCTGCGCTGGATTTCTTCTCGAAACTGGCGAAAAAAGGCCGCCTGTCGTTCACCGACCCAAGCCTGGCCAATCTGGAAAAAGGCGAAGTGGAAGTCGCAATTATGTGGGACTTTAACGCGCTGAACTACCGCGACCAGATTGATCGCAGCCGCTTTACGGTCACCATTCCGCAAGACGGTTCGGTGATTTCGGGCTACACCACCATCATCAATAAATACGCGAAGAACCCGAATGCGGCCAAGCTGGCGCGTGAGTACATCTTCAGCGACCAAGGCCAAATCAACCTGGCACAAGGTTACGCACGTCCGATTCGCAGCAACATTGAGCTGCCGGAATCGATCAAAGCGAAACTGCTGTCGAACGATCAGTACCAGAATGTCCACCCGGTCACTGACTTCAATGCCTGGGAAAAATCCGCCCGCAAACTGCCGCGTCAGTGGCAAGAAAACGTCCTAATCCACCAGCAGTAAGAGGTGACCATGAACAATAAGGTGATCCTTGTTGTTCTTGATGGACTCAATTATCAGGTAGCCCGTGATTGCATGGGCTATCTCAACGGTTTAATTGAGCAGCAAAGAGCAACACTTTACTCCCTGCAATGTGAATTGCCTTCGATGTCACGCCCACTCTACGAGTGCCTGTTGACAGGGATTCGCCCGGTCGACAGCGGCATCGTCAACAACCAGATTGTGCGCCTGTCGCATTTCGACTCGATTTTCAGCCTCGCCAAATCGCAGGGTAAGACCACCGCCGCGGCTGCGTATCACTGGGTCAGTGAACTGTATAACCGCGCGCCTTTTGATGCCGTGCGTGACCGCTTTACCCATGATGAATCACTCAACATTCAGCACGGCTGCTTTTACCACTGGGACCATTATCCGGATGAAGCGCTGTTTCTTGATGCTGAGCATCTGCGCCTGCGTCATCAGCCGGACTTTCTGCTGATTCATCCGATGAACATCGATGATGCCGGACACAAATTTGGCCTCGATTCACGTCAGTATCGCAACAGCGCCCGCCATGCCGACGTCATTCTCGCCAACTATCTGCAAGGCTGGATTGATGATGGCTATCAGGTGATGGTGACCAGCGATCACGGCATGAATAACGACCTGTCACACGGCGGAATTCTCGCTGAAGAGCGTCAGGTGCCGCTGTTTGTCATCGGCGAACACTTTTCCCATCACGTCGACGCCACCCTCGCGCAAACTGAGATTTGCGGCACGGTGTGTGAATTGCTGCGCCTTGAACACGACAAGCCCGTTGCCCAGCAGGTATTAGCATTATGAGCAGTTCCACCCTTTCTTCGCGCGCCACCAGTCAAGGCGCCACCGCGGCATCGCAGCCGCGCAACGCTTGGCAGCGTTTTAAGCCGCTGGCGTGGCTCTCGCCATTTGCGCTGTTTTTCTATCTGTTTCAACTGGCACCGATGGTCTGGGTTGGCGTCAACAGCTTTAAGGTCGACGATGAATGGTCGCTGGACAATTACCGCGAAATCCTCGATTCCAGCTTTATTCAGCAAGGCTTTGGCAACAGTTTGTGGCTCTCGGTCTGGTCGAGTCTGGTCGGGCTGGCGATTGCGGCGCTGCTGGTCAGTTCGCTACGCCGCGTCAGTGGCCGCCTGCGCGATGCAGTGATTGCCTTTACCAACATGAGCAGTAACTTCGCGGGCGTGCCGCTGGCGTTTGCCTTCATCATCATTCTCGGCACCAACGGCGCACTGACGTTGCTGCTCAAACAGTACGGCCTGATTGACGATTTCAACCTGTACGGCAAATCCGGGCTGATGGCGATTTACATCTATTTTCAGATCCCGCTGGCGGTGTTACTCCTCTACCCGGCCTTTGATGCGTTGAGCGACGACTGGCAAGCCGCCGCCGCGCTGCTGGGCGCCAAAACCTGGCAATATTGGGCCAAAATCGCGCTACCCGTGCTGTCTCCGGCGCTGCTGGGCACCTTTATTATTCTCATCGCCAACGCCATGGGCGCTTACGCCAGTGTGTACGCACTCACTTCCGGTAACTACAACGTGATCACTGTGCGCATTGCCAGCCTGGTGTCAGGCGATCTGTTTTTGGAACCAAATCTTGCTGCGGCGATTTCAGTCGTGCTGATGGCGCTGCTGGCGTTCATCACGCTGATCAACCAATGGCTGATTGCAAGGAGTTACCATGCAAAACGCTAATCATAGCCTCTATCACAAAACCGTGGTGTACGGCATCGTCGGCATTATGTTGGTGCCGATTATCGCCACGCTGGTGTATTCGCTCTCCTCTCGCTGGGGCGCAACCATCCTGCCAGACGGCTTCACCTTCGACTGGTATTTCAAACTGCTCAGCGATACGCGTTTTATCGAAGCTTTCGGACGCTCACTGCTGGTGTGCGTGGCCGCGTTAGCGCTCAGCACGCTGCTGATCCTGCCCGCGATTTTTGTGGTGTTTTACTACTTTCCGAAGCTGGACCGCGTGATGAACCTGCTGATCTTGTTGCCGTTCGCCGTCCCGCCCGTGGTCTCCTCAGTTGGCCTGTTGCAGCTCTACGCCGACAGCGCCGTGCCGATTGTCGGCACACCGTGGATTCTGATTGGCACCTACTTCACCATCGCGCTGCCGTTTATGTACCGCGCGCTGGCCAACAGTTTTTCGGCGATTAACCTGCGCGATTTGATGGATGCGGCGCACCTGCTCGGCGCGAGCACGACCCAAGCCTTTCTGCAAATCGTGTTACCCAATGTGCGCAAAGGTCTGATGGCGTCGCTGTTTCTGTCGTTTTCATTCCTGTTGGGCGAATTTGTGTTCGCCAATATTCTGGTCGGCACACGCTATGAAACGCTGCAAATTTATCTCTACAACATGCGCCAGACCAGCGGCCATTTCACGTCCGCGTTAGTGATGACTTACTTCCTTTTTATCTTTTTCTGTACTTGGCTAGCAAGCCGATTGGGAGCAAAACAATGAGTTACGTTTCTGTTCAGCAACTCACCAAACGCTTTGGCGACAATACCGTATTTGAGTCGATTCAGTTCGACATTCAGCAAGGCGAATTCATTACCCTACTCGGCCCGAGCGGCTGTGGGAAATCGACCCTGCTGCGCAGCCTGGCCGGCCTCAATCCGGTCGATAGCGGTTCGATCATCGTCGGCGGCGAAGAGATCACCCACGCCGCACCACAAAAGCGCGGCATTGGCATGGTGTTCCAATCCTATGCGCTGTTTCCGAACATGACCGTGGCGGGCAACATCGGCTTTGGCCTCAAAATGCAAGGGCTCGATAAAGCCACCATGGCCCGTGAAGTTGCCCAAGTGATTGAGCTGGTCGCATTGCAAGGCAAAGAAGAGTGCTATCCGCACCAGTTGTCCGGCGGCCAGCGTCAGCGCGTAGCCCTGGCGCGCGCGCTGGTGGTGAAACCGCGGATTTTATTGCTCGATGAACCCTTGTCGGCGCTGGATGCCAAGATCCGTAAACACCTGCGCCAGCAGATTCGTGACATTCAAAAAGAGCTCAACCTGACCACGATTTTCGTCACCCACGATCAAGAAGAAGCGATGACGATGTCAGATCGTATCTTTTTGATGCATCAGGGAAAAATTGTTCAGCAAGGCTCGCCGGAGTCGATTTATACTCAACCCGCGAACGAGTTTGTCGCCGGCTTTATGGGTCACTACAATCTGGTCGATGCCGCGCAGGCGAAAACGCTGTTTAATCTGGACACACCGTGGAAAGTCGCGATTCGTCCCGAGTCGATTTATGTCGCCGAGCACGGCCGTCACTATGGCGCGCACATCTCAGCTCCGCAGCGCGCGGTGATCAAAAGCCATCAGTTGCTGGGGAACGTGATTCGTTATCACGTGGCGGTGGATGAGTGCGAACTGACGGTCGATACCCTGAACCGTTCCTCCGAACGTCTGTTGCCAAGCGGCAGTGCGCTGGAGCTACGTTTTAATCTTAATGAAATTCAACCTGTGAGTGCCTAAATGTCTCAGCCTCTGTACGTCTTTGATATGGACGACACCTTAATTGACGGCGATTGCGCCATGATCTGGAACGAATTTCTGGTCGACAAAGGTATTGCCACCGACCCGGATTTTCTCACGCAGGATCGTTACCTGATGTCGCTGTATGCCCGCGGCGAAATGGACATGGAAGACTACCTCGATTACGTCATGCAGCCGCTGTTTGCGCTGTCAGTCGAACAAGTGCACGCGCTGATCGAAGAGTGCGTCGACAGCCGAATACTGCCGCGCCTGTTTCCTCAGGCTAACACCCTGATCGAGCAGCTAGGAAATGATGGCATCACCATGCTGATCATTTCCGCTTCCGTCAGTTTTCTGGTCGAAGCCGTGGCACGCAAAATTGGCATCGAGCATGCGTTGGGGATTGATATGGCGGTACGCGATGGCCGCTACACCAGTGAGATTGTCGGCGTACCGAGTTATCGTGAAGGCAAAGTCACGCGCCTTGAAACCTGGCTGCTGACTCACCCCGAGCACGTGGGTGAACTGCATTTCTTCACCGATTCGATTAACGATCTGCCACTGTGCCAACATGCGGACTATGCCTATTTAGTCAATCCATGTGAGAAACTGGCACGTCATTCCCGCCCGCCACACTGGCAAGTACTGAACTGGGGATAACACTTTTCCCTTGATGTCACACCATCAAGGGAAAACTCTTTGCTTAATCCGCTTTGAGTCTCACATATGCATATTCTTGCGTGATAGATTACTCTCTACTAAATACTCATTAAATGGGTAAAGGGATGTTACGTACGCCGAAGAAAATTGTTGTCCTGCTGGTTTTACTACCCGTTGCCCTCTTTTCTCTGTCGATTCCAATTTTGGAACGGCAGTATTCCCTTTATCTGCTTAACCATAAAATGGATGAAGTCAGCCAGTTCCTTGATACCCGAAGCACAGCGCTGAACGACATGATGCTGCAACAAGCCGAACAGTTACGTTTTGATTGCAGTGATGACGATATGAGCCTGATGCGCAACCCGAACTATTACAACAAGTTCGTGCGCATCATCGGCATCATCGGGGCTGATGGAAAAACCTGTTCAACCGTTGGCATGTCTCTGGTTGAAAATGAATTGGAAGGCGTTCGCATACCCGCTACTGGCTTCTACATGTCGACCACTCCGGAGTATGAGCATAGCGAGAGCGAGCTGCTGGTCAGTTATCGACACAATGGCAATACCGTCTATTGGGTACTTTATGGTGGCTGGGGTCAGGACATTCTCAAAACGCCATGCCTCGACTGCTTCTTCATGACTTTTAAGTTTCTCGACTCTTCCTTGGAACACATGAAAATCAAACGCGGTGATCCTGATATCGCCAAACAGGCATCGCGGATTTCCATCGCTATTCAGAGCAGCGATACTCAGATCATCAGCCAGATAACGCTCTCTGCCGGCGATAAACTGCATCACTACGCGCTGAGGCAACTAATTATTTGGGGCATCCCGCTCAGCCTGATACTCGGCATCATGATTGGCTTTGGTTATTTTATGCTGCGTAACTATCGCAACTCAATTGAAGGACTGATTGAGGTCGCCATCCGTGATAATGAGTTTGTTCCTTTTTATCAGCCGATTGTCGATAGTCGGGATGGCCGTATTGTCGGGTTTGAGGTGCTGTTGCGTTGGCAACGAGGTAACGAATGGGTTGCGCCCAGCCAATTCATTCAGGTAGCAGAAACCACGGGGTTGATTATCCCAATCACTGAACAACTGCTGAAAAAAGTGTTGGGAGATATGACCAGGCTGAACATGGAGCAATGGGTGAGTATCAATCTGGTCGCCGAACACGTTGAAACAGAGATTCTGTTTAACCTGCTGGAAAGGCTGAACTGGCCTCGACCTCGACAAATCCAGTTTGAAATTACTGAACGTGTACCGATCAAAAACCTGCATTTTGCCGACGCCATGATTCAGCGCCTGACTCAGCACGGCTATCAGTTCAAAATTGATGATTTTGGGACCGGATATGGCGGCTTTTCCTATTTGCAAAAACTGCAGATAGACAGCATCAAAATCGACAAGATGTTCATCGATACCATCGAAACCACCGACGTTAAACGTAATATTCTCGATTCCATCATCGCCTCTGCGCGTGAAACGGACATTGAAGTGATTGCCGAAGGCGTGGAAACACAAAAACAAGTAGAGTATCTGACTCAGCGCGGTGTCTATTTGATTCAGGGGTTTGTTTACTTTAAACCGATGCCGCTGGCACAAGTGCTGCAACATCTGAAAAGTCCAATCGGTTCCGAATCTGCATAAAAAAGCCCGGCATCAGCCGGGCTGTCTACTCATGATGAATAGTTAATCCCACTCAGGTGCAAAGTCCGGATTGGCCAATCGATGGTTGCGATCCAGCGTCGCGATGCGCGCCATGTCATCGTCACTCAGCGTCACGTTCACGTACGCCAGATTGCTCTCGATATTGGCACGTTTGGTGGACGATGGAATGGTGACAAACTCGTTGGCCGCCATCCATGCCAACACCACTTGCGCGGGTGTGGCTTGATGAGCGGCAGCAATCTCTTGAATCACAACATCTTTCAGCACATCACCGTAAGCAAACGGCATGTAGCCGGTCACGATGATGTTGTGCGCGCGGCAAAACTCCACCACTGCGCGGTTTTGCAGGTAAGGGTGCACTTCCACCTGGTTGGTGTAAATCACGCCTTCGCCAAGAATCTCAATCGCCTGTTGCATCTGCGCCACCGTAAAGTTCGACACACCAATCTGTTTCGCCAAACCAAGATCCTGCGCTTCTTTGAGACATTGCAGATACTCGTCCATCGCTACCGCGTTGTCTTTAAGTGGCCAGTGAATCAACAACAAATCCACGTAGTCGGTTTGCAAATCGCTCAGGCTTTGTTTCAGGCTTGGCAAGAATGCCGCTTTGCTCAGTTTGTCCATCCAGATTTTGGTGGTCAAGAACAGCTTATCGCGTGCCACACCCGAAGCGGCGATCGCCTCACCCACTTCTTTTTCGTTGCCGTAGATCTGCGCGGTATCGATGTGGCGGTAACCCGCCTCAAGCGCCATAGTCACAGAATGAAACGCGTCTTCCCCTTTCAGGCGGAAGGTCCCCGCGCCAAGCTGAGGTATTTTCATGGTTAACTTTCCTTTCTCTTCATTTTTATTGGTATGCGTTACGCGGCGCTGTAGGTTGGGTAGTCGGTCAACCCTTTCTCTGCGCCGCCAAACAGGGTGTCTGGGTCGTGTTTCGCCCACGGCTGCCCCAACTGAATGCGTGAAGGTAAATCTGGGTTGGCGACAAACGGACGACCAAAGCCAATCAAATCAGCCAAGCCCGATTGCACTGCTTGTTCCGCGCGTTCTGCGGTGTATTTGCCGGCATAAATGAGCGCACCAGAGAACACATCGCGCAGTGCACGTTTGAAGTCTTGTGGCATCAGCGGCGCATCTTCCCAGTCGGCTTCAGCAATGTGCAGATAGGCAATGTCGTGTTGGTTGAGCAGTTTGGCTGCCGCCACGTACGTTTCTTCCGGGTGGTCATCCACCGTGCCATTAAGCGTGGTCAGGGGCGCCAGTCGAACGCCGACGCGATCCGCGCCAATCGCGTCACACAGCGCAGTCACCACTTCGTCTAAAAAGCGCAGGCGGTTGGTTAAGCTGCCGCCGTATTCATCGGTGCGATGGTTCGATTGTGAGTCAATGAATTGGTTGATCAGGTAGCCGTTCGCCGCGTGCAGTTCAATGCCGTCAAAGCCCGCCAGCAACGCATTTTTGGCCGCCTGACCAAACTGAGCCACCACGTGTTGGATGTCATCGTGTGTCATCTCACGCGGCTTAACCACATCGACAAATCCCGGTGCATCGGTGCCATTATCGATAAACACTTTGACGTTTTCCGCTTTGATGGCCGACGCTGAAATCGGCTGCTCGCCACCGATGTTATCCGGGTGCGTCACGCGGCCAACATGCCACAATTGCGCGAACATCAGGCCGCCTTCGGCGTGCACGGCGTCGGTCACCTTGCGCCAACCGGCGATTTGTTCGTCACTGTAGATGCCCGGCGTCCAGGCATAGCCTTTCCCCATCGGTGAAATCTGCGTGCCTTCACCAATGATCAAGCCCGCGCTGGCTCGCTGGGCGTAATAGGTTGCCATCAAATCATTGGCAACATCGCCCGGCTGCGAAGCACGCGAACGCGTCATCGGCGGCATGACAATACGATTGGCCAAACGAAAGCGGCCCACTTGCAGTGGTTGAAATAGAGCGTCGGTCATAGGGTTCCCCTTGATGTTTCGGGCCAGAGCCTCTGGTTCACAAAGAACGCAGAGTCACTCAGCGATGGAACCATGCTAACCGCCGCGCCGCAGCAAATTAAGTGGCAAAAAGACAAAACATTTTTGTGCTTTTTGCAAAAGTGAGGTTCAGAGAGTGAACTTAGGCTGGATGAAATCGATAAAGGCCGAAATACGGCGCGCCACATTGGATGACTTGTAGTACACCGCGTTGATCAGTTCCCGGTCGGAATGCAGCTTGCGGTGCGAATCCAGCAGGGCGACCAAACGGCCAGCCGCGATGTCCTCTTTGACCATAAAGCCCGACAGACAAGCAACACCGTTGCCCGCGATGACTAACTGACGCACCGTTTCACCACTGCTGCAAGCGATGGTCGGCTCAATGAACTCAACCCCATGCAGCGGCCAGATATTTAACGTGCGCGGCGACGTAAAACCGACAATATCGTGGTGATGCAGCTCTGGCGGCGAGGCTGGAAATCCGCGCCGGGCGAGATAATCCGGTGACGCCACCACATACAGCGCGCTCTTACCCAACGGCCGGGCATGCAGGGTTGAATCACTGAGCTTTCCGATACGAATCGCCACATCGGTACGCTTTTCCAGCAAATCGACAAAGCCTTCATTGGAGGTCAGTTCCAGCTCAATATCCGGATACGCTGCATGAAACTCACGCACCAACGGCACCAGTTGATGCAGCATAAATGGGCTCGCTGCATCGACGCGCAATTTGCCTTTGGGTAACTCGCCGCGCGAAACAATGTCTTCTTCCGCCTGGCGCAGATGTTGCAGCCCGGAGCGTACCGATTCCACAAAGCGTTTACCCTCTTCGGTTAGTTCCAGCCGCCGCGTAGTGCGGTTTAAAATTGTGATGCCCAGTTGCTGCTCAAGCCGACTAACGGCGCGCGACACTTTCGCCACCTGCACATCCATCACCTCAGCCGCCTGTGAAAAGCTGCCGCTATCGACCACGGTGATGAGAATTTCCAAATCGTCCGAACGAGTCAGCATACGCACTCCATTTATTGCAAAAATTACAAAATTGTTTTGCTAATACTAGCGTTTTTCACAAATAAAAGCTCAACAATAATGCTCGGCATAGTACAGCCCACTTCCCGTTGTCACGGTGAAGTAAAACAAGGAAATCAATCTATGCCTATCGCTCTATTTGCTCTTACACTCAGTGCGTTTGCCATCGGCACCACTGAATTTGTCATCGTCGGTTTGATCCCGACCATGGCCAATGATCTTAACGTCTCCCTGCCCTCTGCTGGCTTGCTGGTCAGCCTGTATGCGTTGGGCGTCGCCATCGGCGCGCCCGTGCTGACGGCCTTAACCGGTAGCTGGAATCGCAAACGCGTACTGCTGTCGGTGATGGCGCTGTTTGTCTTGGGGAACTTGCTGGCCTGGCAGTCTCCGGGTTATTCCACCTTGATTCTGGCCCGTATTCTGACTGGCCTTGCGCACGGGGTGTTCTTCTCCATCGGTTCCACTATCGCCACCGGACTGGTCGCCAAAGACAAAGCCGCCAGCGCGATCGCGATTATGTTTACCGGCCTGACCGTAGCACTGGTCACAGGAGTGCCGCTGGGGACTTATATCGGCCAAACTTTTGGTTGGCAGACCACCTTTTTGATCGTCGCCGTTTTGGGTCTGCTGGCCCTGATTGGCAGTGCGTTTTTGGTACCGGGCAATCTGCCACAGCCCCCACAAACCTCATTGTCTGAGCAGGTTAAAGTACTGGCACAGCCTCGTCTGCTGTTAGTGTTTGCTATCACCGCGCTGGGTTACGGCGGCACATTTACCGCATTTACCTTTATTGCACCGATTCTGGAAAACGTGTCTGGCTTTGCTTCAACCACCATCAGTATTTTGATGCTGGTGTACGGCGTCTCTGTGGCGGTCGGTAACATTTGGGGCGGGAAACTGGCCGACAAACATGGGCCAACCCGCGCGCTGACCATCATTTTCACCGGCCTGAGCCTGATTCTGCTGCTGTTCACTTTTGCTGCGCCGCACCCTGTCGCCGCCGTGCTGATGGTCCTGATTTGGGGCGCCTTCGCATTCGGTAACGTCCCGGGCTTGCAGGTGTATGTGGTCAAACTGGCGGAACACTACACACCGAAAGCGGTTGATGTGGCATCGGGTCTGAACATCGCCGCGTTTAACGTCGGCATTGCGCTCGGTTCATGGGGTGGCAGTATCGTAGTGAAACAATCAGGACTGATGACCACGCCGTGGGTCGGCGCGCTGATCGTTGCCGGTGCGCTGCTGCTTACCCGCTTGAGCCATCGTCTGGATCAGCGCCAGCCCAAGTTTGCCCGCTCACTGTAATTCATCTGCCCAAGCCCTCATTTGAGGGCTTTTTTTCATTGGCTTCCTGCCACGTCGTTTTACAATGTCACCCTGTGTTTTCACTGGTGTGACCCGATGAATTATCTCCTTCTGACCGACAATCTGCTGCGCCACGACGACTTGCGCATGCGCTGCCTGCGTGCGATGCAATCGCTGAATATGCCCGATTGCTATCTCGGCGCCGGATTTCTGCGCAACGCCATCTGGGATTCGCTGCATGACAAACGTGAGATGACGCCGCTCAACGATGTGGATGTGGTTTATTTTGACCGTGATGATTGCTCACTGGACACCGAGCAGCAGTGGCAACATCGGCTCAGTCATCTGGTGCCAGAGATTCACTGGGAAGTACGTAATCAGGCAAGAATGCACCTAAAACATGGTCACGCACCGTACGCCAGTTGCGGCGATGGGATTGCCCGTTGGGTGGAAGTGCAGACGTGTGTCGGTGTGCGTCTGGAGGCCGATGACCACCTGCACTTTTTTGCGCCCTTTGGTCTGGAAGAAAACTGGTCGTTACGGGTGAGCATGAATCCCGATTTCCCGCAGCCTGAGGTCTTTCGGCGGCGAATTGCGAACAAGCACTGGCTGACGCTGTGGCCTGAATTGCGTGTGAAGTAAAACGGCTCATCACAAGGAAGAGCCGTTCAATCAGTTAGTCGGGTTTGACGGTGGGGTTGAGGCTGACCCGACGACGCGTCAGCAACTGCTTGATCCAGCCATGGCCGCTGACCAGCACAATGCCTGCAATCACCATGGCGGAGCCATACAGGAAGCCTGCTTCAATCGTTTCACCCAGAATCAGGCCGCCTAATACCACGCCGTAGAGCGGGGTCATAAACGACAGCACGCCAAGGCGTGAGGCAATGTAAGTATTGAGCATCCAGAACCAGACCAGAAAGCCGCCAAACGAGATGATCAAAGTTTGAAACGCAACACTGGCGAGCGCCAATGGCGTTGGATTGATGGTCAGTTGATCCATCCAAATGGCCGCACCAATCAGAATCACAAACGCCACCACCAGTTGATAGAGCAGCGTCTGCTCAGAAGAGACGTAGGCCAGTTTCGAGCTGCGAATCAGCACCGTGGTTAATCCCCATGAAACACCCGCCATCAGTGCCAGAAAATCGCCCCACAACATATCAGGTTGAGCCGATACCGAAGCTCCTGAATGCCATAAAAACGCTACCGCGATACCAGCAAACGCGAGCAGAATTCCTGCCCACTGCACGGGTGACAGGCGTTCAGAATCAATCAGAAAATGCAGGATCAGAGCGCTGAACACCGGCGAGGTATAGAGGAAAATCACCGCATGCGACGCCGAGGTATATCGCAACGCTTCACCGAGAAACAGATATTCCAGCGCGAACAAGGTGCCTACGGCAAGCCCGGCTTTCCAGTTTCCATCAGAAAACACCAGCTTTTTACCGCGCAGCAGCACATACAGCATTACCAAGACAGCCGCCATACCAGAGCGCATACCAATTTGTAAAATGGGCGCGATGTCATTGCCTGTGGCCTTTAGTGCGATTTGCTGCAGGCCCATGGTGAAACAAAACACCACCATGATACCGAGCGCCATGCCATCAATGGGTTTCCGCGACGTCATTGTTACTATCCATATTGTTATGTGTTTTTAACATTATGCGTTGTCGTGATTCAGACATATAGCTAGAATCTGACAACGCATAGCGTTGATGTGACAGAGTGAGCAATGAGTTTTCCAACTAAACATATGCATATCCCGCCATTCAGCACCGAGCTGCCGGCGCCTTTGGTGTTTCGCACCGCTTGTATGCCCGCCGATGCGGCGTATCCACGCCATAGCCACCCTTGGGGTGAATTCGTTTACTCGTTCAGCGGTGTGATGGAAGTGAAAGTCGGCAGCCGCCAGTATCTGACGCCATCACAATATGGCTTGTGGCTGCCACCGAATGTTGAACATCAGGGACTAAACCGCTACGAAACCTGCCACAGTTCGCTGTATGTGGATGAAAGCTTGTGCCATCACATGCCGCAGCACACCTGCGCGCTGGAAATCAGTCCGCTGGTGATCGCGCTACTGGAACATCTGCGCCAAACCCCCATCACGCCGCCTTACCGTGAAGAGGAGTTTCGTCTGCTGCAAGTGTTGGTGGAACAGCTGACCCACGCCACACCGATTGGCAGCTATCTGCCCACTTCCACCGACCCGCTGCTTGGCAAAGTGCTGACGTGGCTGGAACAGGATCCCGCCAGCAACGCCTCATTGCAAACACTGGCCAAGCAAGCCCACACCACGGAACGTACTCTGATGCGCCGAGCCCAGCGCGATTTAGGCATTTCGGTGTCGGAATGGCGTCAGCGCCTGCGCGTGGTTAAGGCCATGCCAATGCTCGAAGCGGGCGATAAAGTGGAAAACATCGCCCATGATCTCGGCTACGCCAGCGCGTCTGCCTTCATTGCCATGTTCCGCCGCTTGATGGGCGTCACTCCGGATGAATACCGTCGCAATCTCGGTGCCTGAAGAGAGTAAATTGGAATCGGCATCATGGAGAAACAGCGCGCTATCGCCCATAATCAGCCCATTGGAAACGTCACAAGGATGAATATTATGCCAACCTTCAACTGGAAAACCGCTTGCCTGGCTCTGCTGCTGGCACTGTCCGCAGGTCAGTTACTGGCTTCTGAACGCTCAGAGCTGGCGTGGCAATTGATCGATAGCGGTGCTTTGGTGGTAGATGTGCGCACGCCGGATGAGTTTGCCGAGGGCCATTTGGATAACGCCCACAATATTCCGCTCAGTGATGTCGCAACTGGTTTTTCGTCGATTGATAAACACCAGCCGATCGTGGTCTATTGTCGCAGCGGAAACCGCTCTGCTATGGCGATGCAGGCGCTGCTAGAACAAGGCTTTACCAACGTGCACAACGGCGGCGGCCTGAATGAAATGCAGGAAACCCGCTTGGAGCTGACGCCGCTCAACTAAGCTCAAATGGCCATATCAGACCGAAAAAAAAGCACGCCACGGCGTGCTTATTTAATTCCTCGGTGTCAGTCACTACTTAAGATTGAAAGCCGTTAATCTGCTCAATCAAGCTGGAAAAAATGCGCTGACCAATCGGCGTCAGCTCATCGGGGAAATCGTAGTCGGGGTTGTGCAGTTGCGGGCTTTGCCGGCCAGAGCCGAGCACGAACATCGCGCCCTCTTTTGCGACCGCGGTAAACTGACCAAAATCTTCCGACCAACGCATCGGCTCCTCAAGCAGGGTGCACGGCGTCTGGGTGTTTTGACACGCTTGTACCACCAAATCACAGCCCTGTGACGAGTTCACGCTGGCCTGAAACACATCCTGCCATTCCAGCGACCACGTCAGCCCGCTCGCTTGTGCGCTCTGCTGCGCTAACTGCGTAGCGGCGGCCACCAGCGTCTCCATCGCCTGATTGGTTTCACTGCGCAGCGTCGCCATCACCACCGCTTCACCCGGTGCGGTGCCAAACGCAATCTCGCCTAATTTGGCGTGAATCACCGTCACCCAACAGCGCTCCGTGAGCGATGCCGGCAACGCGTTCAATTGCTCGATAATCTGACACATCGCCAGCGCCGGACTCACACCGTTTTCCGGATGCGCCGCGTGAGATGTTTTACCTTTGAGACGAATGATCATGCCGCGTGACGCGCAATTAAACGGTCCGGCTTTGACCGCAACATGGCCCAGCGCCAGCCCCGGATAGTTGTGCAGCGCAAAGGCGAAATCAGGCATGAACGCAGAAAATTTGGCATCGTTCACCATGTTGATCGCCCCTTCCCCCGTCTCTTCCGCCGGTTGGAATGCCAACACCACCCGTCCTTTTTGCGGGCGTTGCTGGCTAAGCTGCTGGCCAAGAGCAGTGACGATCGCCATATGGCCGTCGTGGCCGCATTTATGTGACACGCCCTGATGCACCGAACGGTGCGCAAACTGGTTGGTTTCTTCAATCGGCAGCGCATCCAACTCACAACGAATCAGGGTGGTTGGCCCCGGCTCTTTGCCTTGAAATACAAACGCCACGCCGCGGCCGCCCAATCCCGTCACCACCTCATCGGGCGAGAAAGCGCCAAATTGCGCGAGAATGCGCTCAGCGGTCTGATGTTCCTGATTGGAAAGTTCCGGATATTGATGCAGTGTGTGACGAAACTGCGTCCAACAAATCTCAGCCATAAAGCGGCGCCTCCTTGAGTTCACGAGCCAGCGAACGTCCAGCTTGCCGCAACACCGGCAATAAAATATTGATTCGCTTCACACTTTGCGTGGTCGCTGAGCCCAGACATCGCGCTCGATCTGTGGCGTGCAAACAGGCATACTGCCGTGATGTCTTCTCAATCGGTAGTGTGTGTGCACGTCTCTCTTTCCGAATATCACGCCTTAGGTGATGCGATTATCGCGCTCAATACGCCCGCCTTTACATCACGCTATGTGGCGCTGCTGCGCGAAATTGTCGATTTTGACTGCGCGGTGATGCTCGGCTATCGCCACAACAAACACCCGATTTATCTCTACGATTCGATTCCGGATAACCGCGAACTGCTGTTTCAACGCTACCTGACGGAGTCGTATCAGCACGATCCGTTCTATCGTTTAGTGGCCGATACGCAGCAAGAAGGCGTGTTTCATCTCAGCGAGATGAGCGGTGCGCCGCACAGTTATCAGCAAAGCCATTACCAGCAGCAGTTTTATCCGCAAACCGGCTGGCAGGATGAAATGAGCCTGGCAGTGCAACTCGACAGTGAGCGCTGGATCTTGCTCTACCTTGGCCACCTTGCTGCCGGGCGCCGTTTTTCCGCGCAGGACCGACAAGCGCTCAAAAACCGATTCCACACGCTGGCGCCGCTCTGCCGCCAACATTGGAGCGCCAATGCGCTGCTGCTGGCTCACAGCGATGACAACGCGCTGGAGAGCGAGACCAACCACACGCCCGACATGCGCCGCTGGGTGGAACGCGCACTAGCCAGCTTTGGCACCCAACTGCTGAGCCCACGCGAGCAGCAAATTACCGCGCTACTGGTACAAGGGTTGGATTCGCAAGAGATCGCCACGCAGTTGGGTATCACACACGGCACGGTCAAAAATCATCGCAAGCGCATCTACGCGCAGCTCCATGTCGCCTCGCTCAGTGAACTGTTTCAGCTGTTTTTAAATCACCTGATTGGCTCGCCCAACCATTCACCACGCGCTTGAAAAAATCACCGCGATTATCCCTTTAGGGACATCGCCGGCACAAAGCCCTTTCCGTTACTCTGCCTGCAAGACATCTTGGAGGCTGTATGAATTCCCAAACCCTATTTCATGATTTAACCGCGCGCGGCCTGATCGCGCAAAGCACATCGCTTGATGAACTCACCGCCCTATTCTCTGAACCGCAAACCCTGTACTGCGGCTTTGATCCAACCGCAGGCAGCCTGCACATTGGCCACTTGGTGCCGCTGTTGATGCTCAAACGTTTTCAGGATGCGGGGCACCAAGCCATTGCGCTGATTGGCGGCGCAACGGGCATGATTGGCGATCCAAGCTTTAAAGCCACCGAACGCACACTCAACTCAGCGCAAACCGTGCAGCAATGGGTGGACGATTTACGCCAGCAGATCACGCGCACCATGACGCCGCATCTCACCCAGCCACTGCGGTGTGTCAATAACGCCGACTGGACGGGCCAAGTGAATGTGATCGACTTCTTCCGCGACATCGGCAAACACTTTTCAGTCAATGCGATGATCAACCGCGAATCGGTGAAACAGCGTCTGGCTCGCCCGGACCAAGGCATTTCGTTCACCGAATTCAGCTACTCGCTGCTGCAATCGTTCGACTTTGCCCATTTGAACCGCGAACATCAGTGTCGCCTGCAAATTGGCGGTAACGATCAATGGGGCAACATCGTCAGCGGCATCGACCTCACCCGTCGCCTGAATAACGAAACCGTGCATGGTTTAACGCTACCACTGATCACCAAATCCGACGGCACCAAATTTGGTAAAACCGAAAGGGGCGCCGTTTGGCTGGACGCGAGTAAAACCTCGCCCTACGCGTTCTACCAGTTCTGGTTGAACACCGACGATGCCGATGTATACCGTTTTCTGCGTTACTACACCTTCCTGTCGGTGGACGAGATTGCACGCATTGAAGCCGAAGATGCCGCGCGAAGCGGCAAACCGCAAGCGCAGCAAATTCTGGCCGAGAACATCACTGCATTTGTGCATGGGGAAGCGGGCTTAGCGAGCGCGCAGCGCATCAGTGACGCCCTGTTCAGTGGCGCAGTTGCACAGCTCAGCCGGGATGAACTGGCGCAACTGGAGTTGGACGGGCTGCCGTGCACCACCGTCAGCACCGCTGATGATGTGGTTGAACTGCTGATCGCTTCGCAACTCGCCAGCTCCAAGCGTCAGGCGCGCGAATGGTTGGCCAATGGCGCCATTCGCGTCAACGGGGAAAAATTGGCCGACGCCGATTTAAGCCAGAGCTTTGCGCTGTTCGATCGCTACTACCTGCTGCAACGCGGTAAGAAACAGTTTGCGTTGATCAAACTGAGCTAGGTTTACAGTGTAAACACGCACTTTTCATCCTCAGCCCGCAGCGTGCCTCACATTGCGGGCTACGACACTGATCTCCTGGCCACAACATGCATGAATTCTGTTCAACGCTTTGTTTTCAAAGCCATGCATGAAAAATCGTCAAGTGCGTAACATTGACCGCTACGCACTTCGGTGACAGATTAATCACACACTCACTCTGCTTATCAGGAGATGTATGTCTGTCAGCCTCAACCAATACGCGAAAATCTATTCGACGTTTGAAAACGAACGCACCCGTCCGGTGTTTGATCTGCTTGCTCCGCTCGCCACCCGCACTACCGGCAATGCGATCGATCTCGGCTGTGGCCCCGGTAATTCCACCGAAGTGCTGCAACGCTTTTTCCCGCAAGCAACCATTGCCGCGCTCGATAGCTCGGAAGACATGATTGAAAAGGCGCAGCAGCGACTGCCCCATGTCCGGTTTGACGTCGATAGTATTCAAGACTGGATGCCAAATGAACATTACGATTTGATTCTCGCTAACGCCTCATTGCAATGGGTGCCGAACCACCAGCAACTGTATCCGCATTTAATGCAGCAGCTCAGCCCAACAGGCGCATTAGCGGTGCAAACGCCCGATAATCTGGGCGAGCCAGCGCATGAGCTGCTGAAAGAGCTCGCCACCAGCACACAGTGGCGCAGTCAGCTCTCTGCGGTGGAACGTCTGCCAAGAGCGAATGCAGAGTGGTACTTCGAACTGCTCTCGGCGCACAGCTCGCAAGTGACGATTTGGCGAACCTGCTATTTTCATCACCTGAAAGGTGGCATTGATGATGTAGTGGATTGGTTCCGGGGCAGCGCACTGCGCCCCTATCTGCTGCAACTGGGCGAGCGCGACCAAGTGCAATTTCTTACCCAGTACAAGCAGATGTTACAAGACGCGTATCGCGTGCTGGATGATGGTTCTGTTCTGTTGCCATTTCCGCGACTGTTTATCAATGCATTGCGATAACCGCCAATAAAAAAGCCCCTTACGGGGCTTTTTTATTGGGTTTACTCTGGTAGCAGGCTTTGCAGCGCGTTACTGACCATCTGGTGATCTTCAAGCTGGGCCAGACCGGAAACCGTCACCGCCCCCACCAATCCAGATCCGGCAATACGAATCGGAAACGAGCCGCCATGAGCGCAATATTCCGCAGCATCAATGTGCGGCTGCGTCTCAAATTCGCGCTGTTTCTGCGCGTTGTACAGCGACAGATAGTAAGAACTGCGGCCATAACGCAGCACCGAATTGCGTTTGCGGCGCATCCAATCGAGATGATCCGCGCACGTGCCCGGCATGGCGTATTGGAACAGCGTCTGGCCAAAACCATACACTTCAATCGCCACCGCGACTTGCTGGCTTTCTGCCATCTGTTTGAGCGCGCAGCCCAGTTGCCACGCCACATCGTGGTTAAAATGGCTCAGTTGCAACGCCTCTTCTTGCTGCGCAATCTCGGCCAGTGTGAGGCTCATAGTTTCACCTGCAACGTTTGACCCGTTTTACTGCTCTCCAGCGCCATTTCAATCAGCGCGATGTTTTGCAGTGCCTGCTCTGGCGGCACAGGGTTGGCCGTGCCGAGACGAATCGCATCCGCCACGCCTTTGAAATAGAGCTGGTAACCGCCCAATTCGGTCGCAATGGTTTCTGATCCCGTTTCGCTGTGTAGCTGACCATACTGCGACGCTTCTTCCTGCGACCATTGCGGGCTGTCTGGTTGCTTGCCTTCTTTGAGGTAGGTTTCCTGTGGATCGAGGCCGTATTTCTCATACTTCGCCAGGCTGCCCAGCACTTTGTAGCGCAGGTTCGGCTCTGGGCTGTAGAGGTTTGAATGCAGGTGCACTAAATGATTTGGGTAGTGCAAGATCAAGTTGTAGTAATCGATGGTGGTCGCGCCCGGGCGCATCATGCGGCACTGCGCATTGATCGCTTGTGGCAGGCCAAACAGCGCCAGCGTTTGGTCCAGCAGGTGCGGTGCCAAATCAAACAAAATACCGCCACCATCTTGCGCCAGTTCACGCCAGCGCTGACGAATTTCCGGACGGTAGCGGTCGAAGTGGGATTCAAACAGTTTGATGTCGCCCAAACGCCCTTCCGCCATCAGCTTTTGCAGAGTGAGGAAATCGCCATCCCAACGACGGTTATGGAAAACGCTCAGCGTTAGGCCTTTTTCCGCCGCCAACGCAATCAGTTCTTCGCCGTCTTCAATGCGGGTCACGAACGGCTTTTCAACGATCACGTGCTTGCCATTTTGCAGCGCGCGTTTGGCCAGCGGGTAATGCACATCGTTCGGCGCCGTGATGATCACCAGCTCCGCATCGCTGTTGTCCAGAAGATCATTCGCATCGCCAAACCATTGCGCGTTCGGCCAATCGGCCGCGACTGCGGCTTGTTGGCTGGAACTGATCGCACTCAGCGTTAGCTCAGGCAGCGCGTTGATGAAAGGCAAGTGAAAGGTTTTCGCCGAATAGCCGTAGCCAATCACGGCGGTTTTTACCGGAGCGTAAGTCATATCAAAACTGTCCTTCTGGTGCAGTCGCCACAACACACTGAATGTCGTGACGGTCAAATAATTCTTGCAGTGCTGGCGCGGGTGGCGCGTCGGTGATCACCATGTCGATCGCCGCCACATCACACACGTGATGGAAATTCTCGGTGCCCATTTTGTGCTGTTCGCAAACCAAAATGATCTGCTGCGCTTGCGCCATCATCGCGCGTTTCATCGACGCTTCTTGTTCATAGTTGGTGGTCAGGCCGCGCTCAGACAGCGCACACACGCCAATAAACGCCTTGTTGACATGATAGCCAGCCATTTGCTGTTCAGCCTGCGCGCCTAAAATAGCGCGGCTGTACGGATCGAAATGACCGCCCAGCAAATGGACCGAATGCGAAGAGCCTTCTTCAACCTGAGCCAGCGTGTTGACTGAGTTAGTCACGATAGTCGCAGGCGCCGCCAGATAACCGGGGACCAGCGCCAACGTGGTGCTGGTATCGAGCACAATGTAATCCTGCGCATCCACCATCGATGCCGCGCACTGCGCCAATGCGTGTTTGCTCGCGCTGACGGTTTTGGCCGAGAACGGCTCGCTTTTCGGCGATACCGGCGCCAGCATCGCACCGCCTCGAATGCGCTGAATGCCCGGCATCTGAGTGAGCTTCACCAGATCGCGCCGCGCAGAATCACGCGACACACCAAACTGGTCACAGATGTCGGTCAGGGTCATTTTCCCCTGCTGCTTGATCAGCATTTGTAAGTGAATCAGGCGCTCTTCTTGGGTCATAAACTTAAAATCACGTAAGTATTTTTAATGCATTATGCCGCATTGAATGATGATGTCACGTAAAAAATCGCACGCAGGATTGAACAAGCCTCAACGCGCAGGCACAAAAAAAGCCAGTCTGATTCAGACTGGCTTTATGGATTTTGTCTTGGCCGTCGCTCAACTACGCGGCGGCGATGTACTGCTTTTTGGTACGTTTTTGATGCTTCAGTTCATCGATCAGCGCATCAACATCCAACTCAATGTTGAATCGGCGTTTGAGGTTAGCCAGAAACAGGGGATCTTCACACATGGCTTTTTCTGGCTCATCACTGATTTTCGCCACCGGACGACCATTGCATTCGGTCAGCTTAATCACGATTGAGAGCGGTTGATAGGCCTTACCCTGCTCATTTTTCCAGCCTGCCAGATCATTGGTGAGGAAGGTACCGATACCAAATGAAATACGTACGCGGCCCGCAAAGTATTCACACAGTTCCAACGCTTCATCAAAGTTCAGCCCGTTGGAGAAAATGAACACTTTCGACGATGGGTCGATGCCCATGTTCTGATAGTGTTCCAGCATGCGATCGCCCCATTTGAACGGGCAGCCAGAGTCGTGACGAATACCGTCGTACGCCTTGGCTAAGTGCATGTTGAAGTCTTCCTGAAACGCATCGATGGTCAGAGTATCGGTCGGTGCAATCGAAAGCTGGCCGTCAAAGGCTTTCAGCCACTGCTCAAGTGCCACACGCTGCGAATCACGCACATTAACCAATGCCTGATGGCCCATAAACCATTCATGCGCAATGGTGCCAATCGGTTTCAGGTTAAACTCGCGCGCAAAATGGTAGTTGCTGGTACCCAGCAACAGCTCCGGAATTTCCTGCGTCAGATACGCCATCACATCACGTTGTACCTGGCTGGAGAAACGGCGACGGGTGCCCATTTCAGTCAGAGAGAAGTTGGTGATGCCACGTTTAGCAATTTCCGCTTTCAGTTTCTGTACTTTGTCCGCCAGCACCTGCAACGGCAGTTCTGCCGGCACCTGAGCCCAGCGGCGACGGTTGCGCACTTCTGACACGATCGCCATCACGATGGTTTCGTACAGAATGGTATCGCGCCAACTGCCTTGAATACCAATGCGCAGCTGATGTTTGCCATCTTGCTTCATCACGCCAAATTCGACCTGACGATCCGGTTGGAAATGGAAATAACGCAGCGATTGTAAAAATGAGGTTTTGAGGTGCGGAGAGCTTTGCTTCAGATACACAATGTCCGCATCCGAAAAACGCAGGGATGCCAAATGACGAATCTCATCGCGCACTTCTTCCAACAGTTCACTCACGTCCTCATCGCTGCGCACGATCAGCTCGTAGCGCACCTGAGCGTCCGGATAGAGTGAGTGGATCGCCTGCATCATATTGATTTTATAGGCATCGAGATCCAACAGACTGCGGATGATGTGTGGAGAAAACAGGCGAGAGTTCATGATGCCTTCCTTCAATTCACGACATAGGGTTGGTCATGTTAGTAACATTGTGTTCCTAACTGTTCCCGGCACATTAAATGAGCACACGAAGTTTGTCAACTTTTGTGACAAACCTAACATTAGCGAAATTCCCGCGCATCGACAGTGGATATTCATGCGAAACAATGAGATTACAAGCTTTTATCCGTGGTTTCAGCCAACATTCTCTGCATAAAATTTAGTTTGTCACATTTTGTTATTTACATTTGACCCAAACAGATCGCTTGCCTAGAATGAGCCCATTATTCGTCATGAAATACGCAAGCCATAACCTGAAGTCGCCCAGGAGCAATAGACCGCTCCTGCCCCTCAACGCACCTCTTGTTGATGTGTCGCTGCCGGGGAAAGTGCCACTTCAAGCGGGAAGAAACTATGATCGTCACCATTGATATGATTTGCCTTCGCCTAGCACCAACGGGAATCCAGACCCTGCTGGTGAAGCGAAGTAATCCTAATCGGCCAGATTGCGGTAAGTGGGCCGTTCCGGGCGGTTTGGTGTACGACGAGGACATGACGGCCAGCGGCGGCGAGCCGGCCGATGAAGATTTCGATTCCGCGCGGCGCCGGATTTGTCGCCAGAAGGTGCATACCTACCCGAACTTCATCAGCGATCCGCTGGTCGACGGCAATCCCAAACGAGATCCCGATGGCTGGAGCGTGAGCATCTCGCACTACGCGCTGCTCAACCCTTCTAACGTGCAGCAGATCGAAGATTTCGGTATCGACAGCCGTCGAGCTGGCTGGTTTGATCTCGATCCGCTGCTCAATGGTGAGATGGAACTGGCCTTTGACCACGTGGCGCAAATTCAGCATGCATGGAAAAAGCTGCGCGCGGCGGTGGAATACACCTCGGTCGTGCTGTTTTCGCTGGAAAAAGAGTTTCTGGTCGCAGACATCATTGAGGCCTACGCCAAGTTCGGGGTCGAAGTGAACCGCATGACCGTCAAACGTCGCCTGATTGATACGGGCGTGATTGTCAGCGCCAATAAGATTGCAGCTTCCAGCAAAGGTAAGGGCGGTAAACCCGCCACCGTCTATCGCCTGCCCAGCAATGAAGTGACCTACTTCCAGACCTGTCTGCGCGGCTGATACCACCTATTTCCCTCACGCAACCGCTTGCAGTCGTCAGGCGGCTCTGATTATTATGTCAGCAATGACGACACGCGCTTAATCAAGCCCATTCCGGATTGTGCCACGTCTCTGCTCTGCTTATCTCAACTTCACGAGCGTACAACACAAGTGATGAACCCAACGATTGCTGCAACCGGTGGTTGGCTGCTGATGGCAAGCCTGCTGCTGTCTCTGAGTGCACAGCTGACCCATCAACTGAGCGGTTTCTGGGCGGGTATTCCTATTTGGATCGCCGCAGGGTTATTCCTGCCTGCCGTAAAACCCGCGCAAAAGAAACAGATATTGCTGTTGTTTGGTCTGGGGGCGGCCGGGCTGATTTATGGCGCGCTCAAGGGCAGTGACAGCCACTATGTGCTGAAGGCGATCGAAGCCAACCAAAACGTGGTCACCATGCTGATCGGGGTAGGTTTTCTGCGTATTTTTGCGGTAGAGAGTGTCCGTACCGGAGAGCGTCTGCCTCAAGGCAAACGCGCGTTAGTCCGCACACTGTTTGGCGCACACTTATTTGGTGCGGTGCTGAACATGTCGTCGGTGATCATCGTCGGCGATAAACTGTCATCAAAAGATAAACTGTCCACCACACAAGGGTTGGTGCTCTTGAGAGCGTTTGCCACCTGCGCTTTCTGGTCGCCATTCTTTGCCTCAATGGGTTTAACCCTCATCAGCGCTCCAGGCGCGCAGCTTGGCACGTTAGTGATGTATGGTTTGCCGGTCAGTCTGGTGGCGCTGTCGCTCAGTGCGTGGCAGATCACCCGCCGTCCGGATGCCGAGCGCATGAGCGGTTATCCTATCTCTTTTTCTTCGCTGTGGATGCCGGGATTGCTGGCTCTGGTAGTCATCTCTGGTCATGAGTTGTATCCACATATCAGCGTGTTATCGCTGGTTACCATGACCGCGATTCTCTTTACTGCCAGTTGGTTGGCGGTGAAAAAGGGCAAACTGGGGCTGCACAGTGCGCGCAATCACATCACTTCCGGTGTAGCGGGATCGGCCGGGGAAGTGGTGCTGTTTGCGGCAGCGGCCATGCTGGCCTCTGGTGTGGCATCGGCACTGGCGGCGACGCAGATTCAACTGGCACCGGCGCATTTCGGCGCGCTGGAAGCGAGCCTGACTCTGGTGGTGTTGGCAGTTCTGGCCATGAGTGGCATGCACCCGGTCACCAGCGTGGTACTGGCGGGGAGTGTGCTCTCACCGAGCGTCAGCGATCCGGATTTACTCGGCATGACACTGCTGATGGGCTGGTCTCTGGGCATTACGCTGTCGCCGTTTTCCGGCGTTCAGCTCAGTATTCAATCGCGCTACGACATCAATGCCAAGGCGTTGCTGAGCGCCAACTGGCGCTACATTCTGGTGATGTATCTGGTGTGCAGCAGCGTGTTGTGGTTCTACACGCACAGATAACAAAACCCCCGCCAAATGGCGGGGATTGTTCATTCAGAATCGACTGAGTTCAGCTCTCACTTAATTCAGCTCCAGTTGCAGCCCTTTGACCAACCAGTTGTCGGCCCAGATTTTAACCGCCGTGACCGACTGGCCCGCCGGTAAATCAAAACGATCATCATGCAGATTGGTGCCATACTGTTTTGACCCGACGGTATGCACGCTGCCATCAAGGTACGTAAACGTCAGTGCCAGCAGTTGCTGTCCGCCGTAGTTAAAATCGCCCGAAGTAGCGACCACCGATTGCACCTGACGCAGGTCAATCTGGCTCAGCGATCCGCCGCTGCCACCGACCATCAGCCCTTCTGCGGTGCCGAGTGCATCGATCGCCGCCCCCGAGCGCACAAACAGGGTTCCCTCAGCACTCAACGGTTGTGAGTTGAGCTGACCCACCGCCAGCCCCAATACCGGCGAAGTTTGTTGCTGGTTAAACACATCGGTGTACGCGGTGATGGTGCGCAGGCTGACGCTTTCACTGGCGGAGGCATACAAGCCCAGTGCGCCCGTTGCCGTATCGTGCCCCAGCGTTTCGCCACTGTAGACGTTAGTCAGCTCGTCACTGTCCTCTTTCCACTCCCAGCGTTGACTCAGGCTCTGATTACACGCTTGCAGCGCATCCAACGCATTGCCGTCCAGACAGCGCTTGGTATCGAGCGCACTCACATAACGGCCCAGTTGATCGTAGATGAACGACTGACTCGCGGTTTGGTTGTCACACGTGCTGGCCGTCAACGTGCCGTCAGCTTGCACCGTGACGCAGCGATCATTAAAGCTGGCCAATTGCAGATTCACCGGGCGACCACCGGTAAATACCGGATGATCCCAGTCCACGGTAAAACTGGCGGATTTGGTTACGCGGCGACGCGGCGTGTCTTCAAAACCGTGATACGACTGATGCGCGCCGACAACATAGTAGTGTTTGTACGCACCGTTATAGATTGGGCGAATATTGACCGAAGAATCAATCACAAACTCGGTCGAACCGCTCTCGCTTGGTGACGCTTTGTAAATCACGTCCATTTTCGGCACGAAGCTGGCGTAGCCGATCGGATTGATGCGGTTCACATCGACCGGATAGGTATTGACCCACAACGCATCGGTGGAGCGGTTAAGCAGCGATTCCGCGGTGGCATACTGCTGACGCGCCCAGCTAAAGCTGATGTTCTGCGCATTTTTAGTGGAACGTTCAATACGGTAATCCTGAGTATTAAACGTCAGCCAACGGCTCTGCGAGTAACTCGCGCGCGCTTCCAGCTTGCCTTTCGGCCCTTTGCTGTCGGCTTCCACGCCACCTGACACGCCCAGCTCAAACCCGGACACTTCTTTGCGCTCAAAATTGGCGTTGACGTTGCTGGCCGGAAACGTTTTGAGGACCTGCGCTTTGTTGTTGGAGGCATTGAAGGCGAAGCGATAATCCTGCGCAATCGCATCGGTCGACCATTCGCGGAAATAGGCATCCAACGTCACGTAATCGGCACCGAACTGGCGGTAACTCAGCTGATCGTTGAGATGAATGCCCGCCCCAGTGCTGTCATCATCCAAACTGATGCGGACAATTTTCGCATCCGGTGTGGCAGAGCCGACAATGCCATATTGCAGCGAACGTTCCAGATTGACGCGATAAATCAGGGAGATGTTGGCGTCGTGACAGAATGAGCGGCGCCCTTTGTCACTCTTCCATAACCAGGAATTATCAAAGGTACACTCTTCGTCGCTGATCGCGCGGTTGACGTTAATGTAGAACGCCACATGCGGCAGTGTATTGGCTTCACCACCACTGACGCGCTGAGTGTCCGACAGCGAGCGGCGCACTCGCTTGGCGGCCGGCGCTTCCAGCAAAGCGGGGTTAACGTCATCCGCCGCATCAAACGGCGTAAACAGCAGTTCCCCTTTATGTTCGGTCACTAAGACGAACAGGCTCGAAAAGCTCATACCATATTGCTGACGAAACAGCGCCTGCATCACTGCGCGCTCTTCGCTATTTTCGATCTGGCTGAAATCCATCAAAATACGTTGTTTCTCTTGCACAACGAATTGACGTAATTGCGCCAGAGTTGGCATATCGGTATCGTTTGCCTGCCAATATTGTGCGTTATAATAATTGACCTGACTCGAATCAGAAACCTGACTTAAAATAGATACCGCTGCGCCTACAGGGTCGTGAATATCGGCAAATACATTACCACTCGCAGAGAGTGAACATAACGCCAACGTTGTTGCTGCATAAGAATTTAGTTTTAGCATAGGTGCCCTTTATTATTTTCATTCTACTTAACGAAATAACGTCAGGTGGAATGGTTTATTATTTACAGGCTTTCCCCTTGTCGACAGACAATAGGAAACCGCTCCAAGCCGCTCAGAACAGAGGGCTAGATTTTATTATTCAATTGGTTAGTAAACTTACTCGTCGAGTGAGTAAACGTTAGCGCCACAACCGCAGAAAGGCTGTTCAGGTCTACAAAGATGGGGTAAATCTGGTGACGCTAAGGTGATCAATATAAGGAAGTGCACGACAAATAAAGCTTATTAACAAAAAGCATCGCACAAGATCACGCTTTGTAGGCGATTTAAACAGATTTGTTTAACATGCTAACAATGAAAATAAATATTTAATCAAAATTTAATTTAGTTATTATTGTTTTATCATTTTCTTATTTTTATTCGGCTAATTTAGAAATAATTAAATTACTCAGCTTACTTTCATTATTGTTAATATTTCCTCATCCATATCTTTCCCATAAAAATAAACGTTGAGTTTCTATCCGAATAAATGAATTCCGGTGACTGAATTCACATTCAGACATGATCTTACTTCCAAGCTCAACGGTTTATGCTTTCAATTGCATTGGCGGTATGAATATATTCCGCACCGTACACCTCCGACCAGAAAGTCAGTGGCTAACTTCCCTTTTTCGCTGCACGGGCGAGTGCGTCCAAAACGGAGTCGGGAAAACAACGTAAACAATAAGAAGAGACACTATGACATTAAAACTCTCCCTGCTGATCGCGAGCCTGAGCGCCGTGTCTCCAGCAGTCTTGGCAAACGACGTCAATCCAGCGCCACTCATCGCGCCGTCCGAAGCGGATTCCGCGCAGACGCTGGGCAGTCAGACGTACACCTATGTTCGCTGCTGGTATCGTCCGGCTGCGACGCATAATGATCCTTACACCACCTGGGAGTGGGCGAAGAACGCGGACGGCAGTGATTTCACCATTGATGGCTATTGGTGGTCATCGGTGAGTTACAAAAACATGTTCTATACCGATACTCAGCCCGATACCATCATG
Source organism: Vibrio sp. bablab_jr001 (assembly GCF_016464285.1). Classification (NCBI taxonomy): domain Bacteria; kingdom Pseudomonadati; phylum Pseudomonadota; class Gammaproteobacteria; order Vibrionales; family Vibrionaceae; genus Vibrio; species Vibrio sp. bablab_jr001. The sequence continues at coordinate 112,029 of NZ_JACDWZ010000082.1, read as the reverse complement.
CAACGCTGTGCAGAGACGTTGGGGTTAACCCACGATACTGCCGACATCACCTATGCCGCGGCCGATACCCGTTTCTCCTACAACCACACCATCTGGAGCAACGATGTTGCCAACGCGCCAAGCAAAATCAATAAGGTGATCGCCTTTGGTGACAGCCTGTCGGACACGGGCAACATTTTTAACGCCTCGCAATGGCGCTTCCCGAACCCGAACTCCTGGTTTGTCGGCCACTTCTCAAACGGGTTTGTCTGGACCGAGTATCTGGCGCAAGGTTTGGGGCTGCCCCTCTACAACTGGGCCGTGGGCGGCGCGGCGGGGCGCAATCAATACTGGGCGCTGACTGGCGTGAATGAACAGGTCAGTTCGTACCTGACCTACATGGAGATGGCGCCGAATTACCGTGCGGAGAACACGCTGTTTACACTCGAATTCGGTCTGAATGATTTTATGAACTACGACCGTTCACTGGCAGACGTCAAAGCAGATTACAGCTCAGCGCTGATTCGTCTGGTGGAAGCCGGGGCGAAAAATCTGGTGCTGTTGACTCTGCCGGATGCCACGCGCGCGCCGCAGTTCCAATATTCAACGCAGGAACACATCGACGAGGTGCGCGCCAAAGTGATTGGCATGAACGCGTTCATTCGTGAGCAGGCACGTTACTTCCAGATGCAGGGCATCAACGTTTCGCTGTTTGACGCCTACACGCTGTTTGATCAGATGATCGCCGACCCGGCCGCGCACGGCTTTGATAATGCCAGCGCGCCATGTCTTGATATTCAGCGCAGCTCTGCGGCGGATTATCTCTACACGCATGCTCTGGCAGCCGAGTGTGCCTCATCCGGTTCAGACCGCTTTGTGTTCTGGGATGTGACTCACCCAACCACGGCAACGCATCGCTACATCGCCGACCACATTCTGGCTACCGGTGTTGCGCAGTTCCCACGTTAATCACTGTGCTGTAATTAGAAAGCCCCAAGCGTATCGCTCGGGGCTTTTTTAATCTCATCAACAAATAAGCGATTACAGAAACATGCCGCCGGACGCTTCGATGCGCTGGCCTTGAATCCATCCGGTGTCGCCAACCAACAATGACGCCATCACGCCGCCGATGTCATCCGGTAACCCCGCGCGACCCAACGCGGTATTGGCCGACACCAGTGCATTGATCGCTTCCACATCACGCACCGCGCCACCGCCAAAATCGGTTTCAATCGCCCCCGGCGCGAGAACGTTAACGCGAATCCCCCGGCTGCCCAGCTCTTTGGCCAGATAACGGGTATAGACTTCAATCGCTCCTTTCATCGCGGCATACACCCCTTTGCCCGGCATGGCAAAACGGGTCAGGCCGGTGGAGACGTTGAGGATGCGACCACCGTCGCGCACTAAAGGGGCCAGCGCCTGCGTCAAGAAAAACACACCTTTGAAATGAATATTGCACAGGCGATCAAACAGCGCTTCGCTGGCGTCGGTCAGGCTGGCATCCATACCAATGCCGGCATTGTTGACCAGAAAATCGAAATCGTCACGCTGCCAGTGTGTGGCTAAAACCTGCTTCACTTCGGCCACAAACGGCTCAAATTCGCTGATGTTGCCGGTGTCGAGCTGAATCGCCACCGCTTTGCTGCCGAGCGCTTCAATCGCGGCCACCACTTGCTGCGCCTGCTCGGCCTGACTGTGGTAGGTGAGAATAATATCCACGCCCTGTTTGGCCAGTTTCAGTGCGCCATTTTGGCCCAGCCCACGGCTGGCACCGGTGATCAAAGCAATACGAGAATCCATTGGAGTTTCCTTTTTGGTGTTGGGTTACAGTCAACACAGCTTATTAGCCAACATAAATCAGATAAACAGCGACAAATTGATTACACTGTTCATTATTTATGAATAATTGGAGCCATCCATGGATCGCCTGACTGCCATGCACACCTTTGTGCGCGTTGCGGAGCTTGCCAGCTTCAGCCGCGCCGCCGAAGAGCTAGGGCTGCCGAAAGCCAGCGTATCGAATCACATCCAACTGCTTGAAACGCAGGCAGGCGCGCGCCTTTTGCAACGCACTACACGCAAAGTGTCGTTAACGCCTGACGGGCGCACCTACTATGAGCGTTGCCTCGATCTGCTGGCTGAATTTGAAGAACTCGATACCTTATTCGTCCAAACAGAGCAGCAGCTCAGCGGGCGCATTCGGGTCGACATGCCAACGGGAATGGCAAAAGGCGTGGTCGTGCCGCATCTGGCCGAATTTCTGCAGCAACATCCGGGCGTTCAACTGGAGCTGAGCAGCACCGATCGCCGCGTCGATGTGGTGCGGGAAGGGTTTGACTTTGTTGTTCGTGCAGGGTTGTTGAGTGATTCAGCGCTGATCGCACGTAAGGTGTGTGACATGGCGGTACGTACCTATGCCAGCCCCGACTATCTGGCGCGCCATGGCGAGCCGCAGACGCAGGACGACTTATCGCGCCATCAACTGGTGCACTACGCGCAAAATCTCGGCGGTCAGCCGGACGGTTGGGAATATTGGAACGGCGAGCAGTTGCGCACCATCGACATGGCGGGCGCGCTGACGGTCAACAATGCCGAGTCTTACACCGCCGCGTGTTTGGCGGGTATCGGGCTGATTCAAACACCGGAATCGGGCGTGCGTAAGCTGGTCGCCAGCGGTCAATTGGTTGAAGTGCTGGCAAATTATACCTGTCAGCCGCTGCCCGTGTACCTGCTCTATCCGCACCGCCGACATCTGGCCAAGCGGGTCCGCGTTTTGATGGACTGGATGACGGCACTGATTCAGCACAAATTGCAGTCCGTTCATGATGAGCCCGTTCATGAAGAGTAAACGGGCTGCGCGGCGCAAACGGCGCTCTGAACCAACCCATCGCCAAGTTGACGAATTGCTGGGCTAACGAAGCTGATACTGCTGCACCAGCTCGCGCTTGCGTTGATAATCATTCGTCAGTTGCGTGGCTGATTTGCCGTGATTGGCATAAAACAGCCCGCCATGTTGCGCGATATTGGGGTAATCGTTCACAATCACATCCAGCACGTAATCGATGCGTTTCAGGGTCAGAGGCGTGCACGACTGACCGTGCAGATCGTCTTCAATATCGAGTACATGAGAGCGGAACGCCTCCAGTTGAAACAGATGAGCTAACGCGTGTTCACTGCTCAGCGCCGTTTGCCAACGCTCAATGATTTGGCGGTAATGCGCCAGCACTTGTGAAGTCGCCTGCTGGGTGTGTAGCCAATCCACTTTGCGCTGATAACTCGCCACAGCCCGTTGTTTCAGTTGGCGGAACAGAGTCAGTTGCTGGTTCTCTGTCAGTGCGTTTGACAGCAACCAGCCAAAGAAGAAGCGGGTTTCAAAACGTTCCACCGCATGAAACATCGGGTCTTGTGTGCCGTTGCTGTTGAACTCGCGCAGCGGATCAAACGGGTACATGTAGCCAAAGTCAAACAGCCACAGCTGACCGTCATTGTCCACCAGCATATTCCCGCCGCACAGATCCCACTCCATCAGACCTTGTGCTTCGCATGCCTCCAGCGTCACCAACAGTTGCTCCATCAAATCCGGCGTCAGCGTTTGGATGTGTTGTCCGTCAATCCACGGCGAGAGCAGAATGCCCAACCGATAATCCGCATAGAGCGTGGGCACAATATGGGCAAAGCGCGGCGCGGTGGCCGGATTTGCTTTCAGTGCCTCAAAATCTCGCCTGCGCTGCACTTCGTTGAGAAACGAATATTGCCCGTCCAGATTGGCAACTTTGGCCGTGTGGCGGCGTTTTTTCAGGTTGTAATCCCGCCCGTTAACCCGCAGGTGAAACACCTCCGCAGTCAGGCCAGAACCAATCACCTCAACCACGTATGGCGAATCGGCGTTTAATGTCGCCAGTTGCTCCGGCGGCAACGGGCAGTGGCTCAGGTCACCGACGATCAGCGGTGCGTCACTTTGATCAAAGTGTTGTTGGGCTTGTTGTCTTGCGTTCATGTTCACCTCGTTGATGTCATGCTGCCATTGCAGCGCGATCGGGTGAAAAAAGCATCCTACCCCCGGCTGAAACCTTGGGCGCAGAAGCAAAGAGGGAGAGCGCTCATCGGGGCGTAGACAAGAAAAATGTTCCCGCTTGGGCGAGGTTCAAGGCCTCAACCTCAAGCGGGAAACCGCTGGGGAATGCGCGCAGAGATCAGCGGACAATGCACATTGGCGTGCCAGCAATCGGATCGCGGTGAATTTCCGCATCCAGTTCAAACACGCTGGCGAGCAGTTGCGGCGTCATCACGTCGCCGGGTGCCCCTTCGCCAACAATGCGCCCTCGCTGCATCACAATCAGGTGGTCGCAATAGCGGCACGCCTGATTGATGTCGTGCAGCACGGTGACAATGGTTTTGCCCTGCTGATTGAGCAGGCGCATCAGCTTCATCAGTTCGACCTGATGGTTAATGTCAAGGTAAGTCGTCGGTTCATCGAGCAGCACAAAATCGGTATCTTGCGCTAAAGTCAGGGCCAGCCACACGCGCTGACGCTGACCGCCGGACAAATCCGACACCGCGCGGTCGGCAAATTCCGCCACGCCTGTCGCCCGCATCGCCTGCTCGACAATACGCTTGTCCTCGCTGGACAGTTGGCCCCAAAATCCGGTGTACGGGCTGCGACCATACGCCACCGCCTCGCGCACACTCACCCCTTCCGGCGGCTCCTGCGATTGCGGCAACAGCGCCAGTTGCTGCGCCAACAAACGCGACGGAACCTGCTCGATCGGTTTGCCCTGCCACAACACCTGTCCGCTTTCGGCATGGAGAATGCGTGACAAGGTTTTCAGCAACGTGGATTTGCCACAGCCGTTGGGGCCGAGCAACGCAGTAATTTTGCCTTCCGGAATGACGACATCCACACCGTTCACGATCGGCCCTTTGCCGTAGCCGACAATCAGATTTTCAGTGGTTAAACGCATGGCTTATCTCATTCTCATTAACAGATATAAAAAGTACGGCGCGCCGATGATCGCAGTCAGGATCCCTGCGGGCAGTTCCAGCGGCGGATGGATGATACGCGCGATCAGATCGGCCACCAGCAGCAATAGAGCGCCGACCAGCATCGCCGTCGGCAGCAGCTGTTGGTGGCGGCCGCCCACCAGTTGCCGCGCCAGATGCGGTGCGACCAAGCCGAGAAAACTGAGCGGCCCACACACCGCAACCGCCGCTGAAGTCCAGATGACCGCCACCAGCAGTGCGCCCGCGCGGACCCAAGCGACCGAAATTCCGAGGCTTGTCGCGCGTTCATCGCCCAGCGTGAGCAGATTCAGCGCATGGCTGAGCCACAGCACCACAGGAAGCAGCACCCACCACGGCCAGAGCAGCGTCAGTTGCGACCAGCCGCGCCCCCACAAACTGCCGGTCAGCCACAGCAACGCATTGTTGATTTCCAGCGGCTGCGTGAGGATCAAAAAGTCAATCGCACTGCCGTACAACGCCGCCAGCGCTACACCGGTAATCGCCAGTTTGACCGGCGCGGTTTGGCCACCGCACACCAGCGCCAGCACCACCGCCGAGGCCAACCCGCCTGCCAGCGCCGCTGCCGGTAACCAATAGACGGAGAGGGTCGGCCACAGCGTCATCAGCGCGACCGCTGCAAGCCCTGCGCCATGGCTAACGCCAAGAATGTCCGGCGAGGCGAGCGGGTTGCGAATCACGCCCTGAATCAACACGCCCGCGGTGGCGAGCATCGCCCCCACAAGCAGTGCAATCCACACGCGGGGCAGGCGATAGTCGTGAATGGTGAAATAGTGTTCGCTGCCTTGAAACAGGCCATCCCACACCTGCGCCGTGCTGAGATTGACCGCGCCCAAACTCAGATTGGCTAAAGCTGCCAGCACCAGCAGGCACAACAGAATCAGTTGCGTTTTACGGATCGGATTCATTGCTTTTTCCTCACCAGATAGAGGAAGCACGGCGCGCCAATCAGCGCCAACACTGCCCCTGCGGGTGTTTCAGTAGGGAACACCACCGCACGGCTGATGATATCGGCGCCGAGCGTGAGCATGGCGCCCAGCAGCATCACCACCGGCAGCAAAATTCGGTGATCGTAACCGACCAGAAGGCGAGCCATGTGCGGCACAATCAGCCCCACAAATGCAATCGCGCCGACCGTACTGACACTGATGCCAACCAGCACCAGCACCGCCAGCCCCACCAGCACGCGCAGCAGCGTTAGGTTCACGCCCAGACTTTTCACCCGCTCATCACCCATCGCCAGTACATTCACTTTCGGAGCCAGCAACATACTGAGCACCAGCGCCAGCGACAGTGGCGGCCAACTCATGTGCCAAGTGCGCCACTCCACATGGGCAAACGAGCCAGCCAGCCATGCCATCACACTGGCGGCCTGATCTTCCACCAGAATCACGCTGGTTTTGGTCAAGGCACTACACAACGCGGAGATGGCAATCCCCGCCAGCACCAGTTGCCCGCGTTCAGAGCCCATTTTCCACGCGCCGCCGAGCATCATCACCAAGCACCACGCGCTCAGCCCGCCAATCATCGCAGCCAGCGGGCTGCTGAGTGGCGATGAAGCGGCAAACACCGTGGTCACTAGCGCCATGCCGAGCGCCGCACCTGCATTCACCCCAAACAAACTGGGTGACGCCAGCGGGTTACGAGTCAGCCCCTGCATCAACGTTCCGGCCGCTGCCAGACTGGCGCCAACCAAAGCGGCATCGAGCACCCGCGGCAGGCGAATATCGCGCACAATCACATGCGCAATGACCTGCTCATTCGGCGCCCACAGTGCCGTCAGCGCATCCGCCGCAGACACTGGCACCGCCGAGTAAGCAAACAGTGCGCACCAGGCGACGAGAAACATAAACACAACGAGCGTGATCACCACGCCCGTTCGTTGAATCGATGGCGTCAACCTCATCAGGATTGAACCAACTTCACCAGATCCGCCGCCATGTATTCCGCGGCCAGAATGCCGCGGCAGCGCGCCCACATGTTGCCATCCACATGCAGCACCTGCTTGGCTCGCACCGCACTAAGCACATTCCAAAGCGGCTGTTTCTGCCAACGGCTGACAATGCTCTTTTCGGTGTAATCGCCGACCACCAGATAGTTCGGGTTGAGTGCCAACAATTGCTCTAAACTGATTTGGCGTGATGCATTTTCATTTTTCAGCCCAGTTGGTGCAGCCAGTCCCAGCGCATGAATCACGCCACCTGCGTACGATTCGGCCGAGTGCGCATAAAAGTCATTTTCACGCGCAACACCAAATTGCACGGTCTGATTGTTCAGGCCAGACAACTGCGCCGCGTAGTGGTCCATCAACTGATGGTGCTGCGCTAAACGCTGCTGCATTTCGGCCTCTTTACCGATCACTTTGCCGATGATCGCCGCCGATTTCAGGTTATCTTCATAAGTTTCGCGACGCGAAGGCAGTAAGAGCGTCGGCGCAATTTTCGACAAATCGCGATACACTGCGGAGTGACGATCAACATCCGCGATGATCAGATCCGGTTTCAGAGACGCAATCACTTCCAGACTCGGTTGAGAGCGTGTGCCGACCGACTGCCACTGGCCGAGTTTTGCACTCACCGCAGGCAGCAATCGACTTGGGTCGTTGTCATCCGCAATACCCACCGGACTGACATCCACCGCGGCCAGCGCATCCACAAAAGAAAATTCCAGCGCAACAATGCGCTGAGGCACCTGATTCAAGGTGAATTCTCCGTGACTGTCCGTCACGGTTACGGCAGAGGCCATCAAACTCAGACAGCCACTGACGAGCACAACGCTGCGCGCAATCCATCGACACCATTTCATTGTTCTTTACCTATTTGATTGGGAGTTAACATTCATCGGCCGCATCGCCATCGGTGATTGTAATGATTTAGCTCACAAAATGAATGCAAATTTTATTGAGAATTATTCACATTCCATCACTAAACGGACTGAGCCACGCTCAAAACGAAACAGGTCCAGCGGATACCGGACCTGATCGTCACACTTAAAAATCGTAGCTCGCCGTGAGGTAGAGACGACGCTGCTCACCCGGGAAGGAACCGGTTCGGTCGATGAATCCACTCACCGCGTACTTCTTATCAAACAGGTTCTTCACGTTGAGCTGGAACTGCCACTGCTGCCAGCGGGTCTGCCATGACGCATCAAACACGGTGAAGGCTTTCACCGTCTGGCCGCTCTGGTTGTACTGTTCACTGACGTGATCGGCACCAAAGCCAACGGACGAGTCGATGGCGGTGATGTCATAGCGCGTCCACACGCCCAGCTGGTGATGCGGCGCGTTGGCAAATCGAGTACCGACCGTGCCGCTGATGCCGTCGTACGCTTCTTTCACGCGCGTGTCGTTGTAGGCGTAGCTCAGATTGGCGCTCCAGTTGTCGGTTAAATCCGCCAGCATGTCGACTTCGACGCCTTGGCTGCGCACTTTGCCGTAGGCTACTGAGCGCGTGTCATCGTCCGGATCCGTTTGCAGAATGTTCTCTTTGATGATGTGGTACAGCGCCACATTGACGTTCAGCGCATTATCCAGCCAGTAGGTGCGCACACCCGTTTCGTACATCAGGCTCTCTTCCGGATCAAACGGGCCACCGTTCGACTCCGCTTGGTCAGACACATCCTGCGGCACAAAACCCGTCGCCACGACGGCATACGGATGCCATTGATCGTTGATGCGATACGTAGACCCCAAGCGGTAAGACATGCCAGAACCGGTATAATCGCTCTCGCTGCCCGCTTTGATGTCGTTGATTGTGTCCTTGTAACCGTCGATGCGCAGGCCCGACAGCACGTTCCAGCGCTCGGTTACCGCCCACTGATCCTGCACATACGCGCCATAACGCTGCGAACGCGAATCGGTTTGCTTGGCAAGCGTCAGGTTGTAGCTGGACGTATCCGCGCCATATTCCGGATCAGTCAGACTGATGCCGTCCACATTGGCGCGGTAATAAACATAATCTTCGTCGAGACGGTAATAATCACCACCGATGAGCACGGTATGATCGCCCAATTCCGCCACCAAGTTTGCCGTCACCGACCCCGCTTTATTATGACGAACCTGATCGCGATATTGACGCTTGCTCCAATCCACTACGCCGTCGCCATCGGTATCCACTAAGCCGTTGGGTTCGTGATACTTCTGCGTTTCTGTGTTTTCGTAGTAACGCAGCGTCACATCACCGCTCAACCAGTCGTTGAAACTGTGGTCAACGCGCATCTGGTACACCTGCGCTTCTAAGTCCTGAAAGTCAGAAGCTTCGTTAGCGTTCCAGTCGATGTCAGCCAAGAAGTTGCCGTCATCATCGGTAGGAATACCACGCAGGCGTGCGCCGCCGTAATGCTGAATGATGTCGGTAAACTGCGCCGTCACCGTAGTGTTATCCGTCATGTCCCACGCGTAGCCCAAATCGATGATTCGGTTGCGCACATCGGTGTTGTTGCGTGACGGGTTTTCGTGGTCCTGATAAATCGCGACGCGGTAGCGCTGACTTTTGTCGTCGGTTACTGGCCCCGACAGCTCCACACTGCCGCTGACAAAATCCTGATTTCCACCCGTCACTGACACGCGGCGTTTGGTGTCGTAGGTCGGCTTTTTGGTCACATAGTTGATCACGCCGCCCGGTTCCCCGCTGCCCATCACCGCAGAAGACGGGCCTTTCAGCACTTCCACCTGCTCAATGTTGAACAGCTGCGGAATGGCGAAACCGTTGAACGGGTCGCCGCGCACGCCATCATAAAGAATCTGATCTTGGCGAAAACCGCGAAACGTCACGCCGGAGTAGGAATACTGGCTCACGCCACTGATCGAGCGATACAAGTCGGTCACCTGACGCGCGCCTTGGTCTTCAATCAATTGTTGCGGCAGCACCTGAATCGACTGCGGTGTATCGTCAATCGCCGTGGGAGTTTTGGTGGCTAAGCTCGTTTCTTGCGCGCGGTAGAGCGACAGTGCGCGGCCGTAAACGGTCACGGTATCGTTGCTGGCGGGCGCCGTGTTGTTTTGCGAAGTGTCATCGGCTGCAAAAGCCTGCGCGGATAAACCGGCAAGCACAGCCAAAAAGAGTGGATGAGTGTTGGCTCGGGCCTTCATTGTTATTTCTTATGTATGTTGTGTTAGAACAAGGCACCGGAATCTAACTGAGTTTTATTCTCATTACAAATAGTTTGTCATCATTCGCACTATCTATGGAAACTATCCCAAAAATAAAACTGATCATTATTTATTCAATTTTTTTGAACATGATCAGTCAATCTTTGCTATCGATCACAATGTGACTTAGATCTAATATTTATCCCAAGCACTGAGGTGCGAAATAAACAACTACCCAATGAGGAAAAAATTATGACTAAGTTCGCTTCAATTCTGGCAGCCACAGTACTTTCAACTACATTTGCCGCTGGCGCCATGGCTTCTGACCTACAAATGAACGTGATGACTCGCGACAACCTGGCAACCGTATCTTTGACTCAAGACGGTCAGGCACTAGCAAACTATCCTGTTGAAATTCAAGGTCAAAAATACGTAACTGCACAAGACGGTACCGTGACCATCAAAAACAACGACAACAGCTCTCGCACTGTGAAATTCGTTGCAACTGATGCAGCGGGTAACTCTATCGTGAAAACTGGCTTCGTAAGCCGTGACAATGGTTAATTCGCCAAAAATCAGGAACTAACATTCAATGGATTTGAATAAAATTGTGTTCTAACGCGACAGCTTGTGATTTCACTCTGTCGCGTTTTCTTTTGTTCCCCGTCACCACCACCTCTCTCTGTGCCATACTGAACGCATCGTTTTCACTGCCGTAGATCATTTTGCATGTCTGAATGCCAGCACGTTATTACTGAACTCAAAAAACAACTGAAACTCCATGGCATCCAATATCAGGATATTGCGTACGCTCTGAATCTGAGCGAAGGCTCGGTAAAACGCCTGCTCGCCGAGGGCAGCCACATCAGTTTGGAACGGCTGGCAACCATCTGTCAGTTGATGGGCATGGAACTCACCGAGCTGTTTCGTCTGGTTGCCGATAAGCAAACGTTGTTGAGCGCCCTCACTTTTGAACAGGAAAAGCAGTTGGTCAGCGATAAAGCGCTGCTGCTGGTCGCCGTATGTGTGGTCAATGGATACCGGTTCGACGACATGTTGCAGCAATACCAGTTTTCAGAGCCGCAACTGATTCAGAAACTGGCACTGCTTGATCGACTCAAAATCATCGATTTACTACCGGGTAATCGCATTAAGCTGCGCATTTCGCCCACGTTTGCCTGGATTGCCGGCGGGCCGATTCAACGCTTCTTTCAGCAACAGGTACAGGAAGCGTTTTTTCGCAGCTACTTCTCCGGCAACGATGAAAAACTGGTGATGGCGACCGGGCTAATGTCACTGCCAAGTAACCAGAAACTTCAGCAACGCATTCAGAAACTGGTGAATGAGTTCTACGCCACCTGCCACGATGACCAACCGCTGGCGTTTGAAGACCGCCACGGTACATCGATGATTGTTGCCATTCGCCGCTGGACCTTTCCGCTGTTTTCCGAATTCGAATCCACCACTAAGTAATCTTTTACGCCCCTTTGAGTTACCTAATGCGCGACCTGACACATCGCGCTTAGCGCATTTTGTGGGTTGCTGCATGCTGTCGGCCTCAGGAGCGTGGTTGGACCACGCAATGCAAAGGAGGCGACTTTGCGAGCCACAAAACCAATTTCCACTCTGTTGTCGATGCTGTTTCTGGCGCTGCTGACTCTGCTGTTCAGCACCACCAGCTTCGCCAGCGGACTACTCAAACCGATCAACAGTCAGGAGCAGGATCTGAAAATCCTGACGCACCATGTCAACGTCGTGATTGAAGACAGTTACGCCACCACTCAAATCGAACAGGAGTTTTTTAACCCCAACGATCATCAGCTTGAAGCGCTGTATACTTTTCCGGTGCCGCGTCACGCCGTGGTCGGTGAATTTATCTACTGGATTAATGGCAAACCGGTCATTGCCGAAGCGGTGGCCAAAGAAAAAGCGCGCGCCATTTACGAGGATCAAAAATCTCAAGGGCGCAGCACCGCGCTGACGGAAAAAGACGAGTATCGTCATTTCGAAATTCGCGTGTTTCCTGTCCTGCCGCAACAAAGTGTGAAAATTCGACTGGTCTACTTACAGGATGCTCTGCTTGACCACGGCGTCGGTCGCTACGTCTATCCGATGGAAGAGGGTGGCGTCGATGAGCAAGCGCAGTCTTTCTGGCAGCGCAACGATGTGGTTGAGCAGGCTTTCTCTTTCAATCTGGATCTCAAATCGTCCTATCCGGTTGACCGCGTTCGCCTGCCCGCGCATCCACAAGCCACGCTGACTCAGCGGGATACATCGCAATGGCAGGCATCACTGACATCGCAGACAACACAACTGGTCTCTGGCGACGAATCCAATGGCAGTACGACCGCTGTTACCACTGGCTTTAAACTCAATCAGGACGTAGTGTTCTACTGGCGTCTTCAGGATGGTTTACCCGGCCGAGTCGACATGGTGAGCTATCGCGATCCGACTCGCAGTGAGCGCGGGACCTTTAAACTAACGTTTACCCCCGGCGATGATTTGGCGGCCGTCACACAGGGACGCGATTGGGTCTTCGTGCTGGACAAATCAGGATCGATGCGCGGCAAGTTCGCCACGCTGGTTGAAGGAGTGCGCATGGGGCTGAACAAACTACCCGCCGGTGACCGCTTCCGTATCGTGCTGTTTAACAGCAATGCGTATGAGCTGACCAACGGCTATCTCAGTGCCTCACCAGACAATATTCAACGTGTGATGGATCAACTGGCCAACATTCAACCCGATCAAGGTACCAATCTCTATGAGGGTCTGGACACTGGCCTGCGCCAGCTCGATAGAGACCGCGCCACCGGGTTGGTGCTGGTCACCGACGGCGTGGCAAACGTAGGGTTGACGGCGAAAAAAGAGTTTCTTGATCTGATTCGCCGCTTCGATGTGCGTCTCTACACCTTTATTCTCGGCAACAGCGCCAACCTGCCGCTGCTTGAACCGATGACTCAGGTCTCCAGCGGATTTTCTGCAGCAGTTTCCAACGCAGACGATCTGATGGGACACCTGATGAACATCGGCAGCAAGCTCACCCATCAGGCGTATCGTGACATTGAACTCGATATCGATGGCGTCAAGGTGGCCGACCTGACGCCGCAGCAGTTCACCAGCCTGTATCGCGGCGAACGACTGGCGGTGTTTGGCCACTATTTCCAACCCGGTGAAGCCAAAGTCACGCTGAAGATGAAAGTTGACGGTGAAACGCGCCGCTATCACACCACCGTCACGCTGCCAGCGCAGGCAGATAGGAATCCGGAGCTGGAACGTCTGTGGGCCTTTTCCGCCATTCGTGATCTTGAAAACCAGATGGATTATCTGGAAAGCAAAGATGCCGACAGCGAACAGGCGATTGAGTCACTGGCGTTGGAATACGGCTTGCTGACCGATTACACCTCGCTGATTGTGACCGAAGAGGGTGTGCTGGAAGGCATGGGGTTCAGCCGCAACAATCAGCAACGGGTCGAACGCGAACAACAAGCGCGTGAACAGCGCCAGCAGCAAATCGCGCTGCGCCCAACCCGCGTCGACAACAGCCAGCCGATGTTCAACAGTCCATCACCAAGTCACAGTCGCGGCAGTGGTGGCGGCAGCCTCAACTTGTGGTTGGTTAGCCTGCTGCTCGGTTGCGCGGTTTGGCGATACCGTTCACGCCGTTCCTAAATAGAAACCAGATGGCTCGCAATGAGCCATCTTTGCATTTTGGCCTCAGATGAGTAGATTAGCAGTTAGAGCACTCACTCCAATCGTTCAGGAGTTCCATGAAAATTATCATCCTCCACGGTCTGTATATGCACGGTTTTGTAATGCAGCCACTGGGGCAACGTTTGAGCAAACTGGGCTACGATACCGAAGTACTGAGCTACAACACCGTGGCGATCAAAGACGAAAAGGTGTTTCGTACCATTGACGAAGCGTTGGCTGCAGACCAGCCGAATGTGTTGGTCGGCCACAGCCTCGGCGGTTTAATGATCAAACACTATCTGGCATCACGCCACCCGAGTGCAGCGCAAATCTCCCATGTGGTGACCATCGGCTCACCGCTCAAAGGCGCGTCGATCGTGGGAAAAATTCAGCAAATGGGTTTCGGCGCGATACTGGGGAATTCCACTCAATTCGGTCTGGAAACTCATGAGGACGAATGGCAGTTTGAACAGAAACTGGGCAGCATTGCTGGCACCGTTGCCTTTGGCATGCGCCGGGTATTAATGGGCAACCAGCTGATGTCGGATGGCACAGTGACGGTCGATGAAACCAAAATCGCCGGCATGACGGATCATCTGGAAACGCGCACCACGCATACCAGCATGATTTATAGCACTTATGTTGCCCGCCAAATTGACCATTTCATTCGCCATGATCAGTTCGAACATCAGGCCACCTGAGCCCAAAACGAAAAAGCCCGAGTAAGCGCGCATGGAAACAGGGAACGCTTACTCGGGAACCAGGTGAATAAGTGGATAAAAGTCGAGAATTAGACGCTAAAAGCACCGATATACTGTTTTAAATGTTCAGTTTGTGTTTGTAGCGCATGATAAGTCTGCGTCGTGTCGCTCGCTGTGGATTCAATCTCCTGCGACGAATCGGCAATGGCATCAATGCTGTCGCGAACATGGCTCGACAACTCTTGCTGAGACTGTGCTAATGCGGCAATCCGGCTGTCCATTTCTGCAATGGCTTCTGACGCATGCACAATGTGGTGATACGCCTCGCCCGCCTCTTCGACCTGCTGCAGATTCTCGCCAATTTGAGACTGGCATTGCGCCATCATCCCTTGGGCACTGGACGCCTGTGTTTGCAGGTTGTTGATGATGCCGCCAATTTCATCAATGCTGCTTTGGGTTTGCTGCGCCAACTCTCGGACCTGATCCGCCACCACCGCAAAACCGCGCCCTGCCTCTCCGGCGCGTGCTGCCTCAATCGCGGCATTGAGCGCCAGCAGGTTGGTCTGTTTGGTGATGTTGCTGATGACATCCGAAATCAAGCCGATGTCGGAGCTGCGCTGATACAGCGCATCGATGACCTGCCCGGTATCGCCAATCAGTTGCGACATAGTCTGAGTGCGCGCAATCGAACTGACGATGCTCTGCTCGCCAATTTGCGCTTGTTGTTTGGCCTGTGCGCTTTTCTGCGACGCTTGTTCGGTCACCGCATCGATGTGCTGGGTGTTGTCCACCAGCTCACGGGAGGCCCCCACAATCTGACCGATTTCCAGCTTCTGCGCGTCGACACTTTGCTGTGTGCGCGCCACTTTGGCGGCCAGTTCTTCAGAGGCAAGATCCAAGGAGTGCACACTCTCTTTCACCGTCAGGATCAACTGGGTCAGATTGTTCTGCATCTGCATAAAGGCTTGTGCCGCCTGACCAAACTCATCTTGCTTAAACTCTTTGACGGCCAGTGGCGTCTGCAGATTCCCCTGCCCCACAACCGACATATGTGCTTTGAGACGATTGAGTGGCAGCAGTACACGGCGAGCCGTAAGATAACCACTCGCGAGCAGCAGCAATACCACCACCACGGCGGATGCGACCGTCCACTGAATGGCACGTTCGATCTCCGCCTGCTTGTCATCTTTCAGACGAATCGCTTCCTGCTGTAAGTTATGCTGAAACTCGGTCAGACGCTCAACAATGGTGTTGAACGGCGCGAGCATCGGTCCGAGCATCTCGCGACGCGCCGCATCAATCTGCCCTGCATCAATCAGGGTCAGATAATGGCGCTGCATCGCGCGATATTCTTCAATGCGGTGCTCAAAATCAAATACCGCAGACTGAATCTCAGCGCTATCTGCCAGCGATTTCATCCGCTGCAACGTGTTGGCAACCGCCTCATCGTTGAATTCGATTGTACGTTGAATCGCCTGATGCTCCTGACTGTCGGTGGTGAGACCGTAATCCAAGGCAAAACGTCGGTAAGTCACCGTGTAATAACGCATATCGGAAATGGTGGTCAGCAGTTGAACATTACGATCGACCACCATCCCGAATTGCTGTTGCACACGGGTTAAGGTAACAATCAGATAAAAGCTCAGTGCAATAATCGCGGCCATAGCCAATATGGCATTGGCGCGCACGAGGCGAGTGATAGAAAGTGAACGCATGAAAAGATAGCCCGTCCGGTTGGTGAGTCCATGCGCCACTTTACCCAACGCAAGGTAGCAAGGCAGGCTGCTTTTCCCTATTTGATTAATAGATAAAAACAATAACGCCCGCGATTTTAAGTCGCGGGCGTTATAAACAATGGCCTAATTACGCAGCGGCCATACCAAAACCGTAGGCATCCAAGGCGAGGATTTCCAGGTCGATGGCGCGGTGCAGCACTTGCCCAATTTCGTCCTCATAGCTGGTACCCAGCACACTTGGCAGTGGCAGATAATGATCCGGCGTCGGGTGATTGAAACGAGCGTGCGGCCCCTGATCGAGATAATCCAGCAAAGCATCGACATTACCCCGCGCCAGTTGCTCGCTGACCCAGTTGGTGAACTGGTTCACCTTGCTGACGCGATTGGGATCCGGCATCGGCGAGAAGATCTCCCGCAGGTTATGGCTGATGCCACCCGAACCGACAAACAACACGCCTTCTTCACGCAAAGGACGTAACCAGCGGCCAATTTCAAAGTGCGCGACCGCGTCCATCGCGCTGTTGATCGACACCTGAATGATCGGCACATCAATATTCGGATACAGATACAGCATCGGGATCCAAGCGCCGTGATCCAGTCCTTGATCTTTATCTAACTTAACCGTAATACCCGCATCTTTGAGCATTTTCTCCGCTTTTAACGCCAATTCCGGAGCACCTTGGGCCGGGTATTCGATGTCGTATAACGGTTGCGGAAAGCCGTAAAAGTCGTGAATCGTGCCCAACGTATGCCCACTGGTGATCACCACCGGACCGCGGCGGTCAAAGTGCGCGGAAAAGATCACGATCGCTTTCGGTTTCGGCAATTTCGCCCCCAGTTGTTGAAAGAACTCGGTCGTTTCTGAATGTTCTATCGCCATCATCGGCGAACCGTGGGATAAGAACAGGGCAGGCATGCGTTGTGTTTGGTTCATCATGGCAATATCTCCAGAAAGCTGTTTCAATCGCCAGTGTCGTCACTGGCTTATCGCTATGCAGACAATATACCTATCCACTAAACTATGATAAAACCCGTTATCATTGCGTCATTATCAACAGAGCGTTGCTAATTATGGATAAGATCAGCGCCATGCGTGCCTTTACGACCGTGGTGAGCGAAGGCAACTTTGTCAAAGCCGCCGAACGGCTGGATTTGTCGCCGCAACTGGTGAGCAAATACGTCGCGCAGCTTGAAGAAACACTGAAAGTACGGCTGCTCAATCGTACCACGCGTCGGGTCAACCTCACCGAGGCGGGTCAGGCCTATTTCGAGCGCTGCCAGCAGGTGTTGCAAGATATCGACGACATGGAAAATGCGCTGTCGAACTTGCAGAGTCAGGTGTCGGGTACGCTGCGCGTCAGCGCACCGATGTCGTTTGGTGTGCACCATTTATCCAAACCTGTCGCCCTGTTTCAGGACAGCTATCCCGACGTAAAGGTTGAATTGCTGCTCACGGACCGGAAAGTGGATTTGCTCGATGAAGGGGTCGACATTGCGCTGCGCATCGGTCACCTGAAAGATTCGGCACTGGTCGCCAAAAAAATTACCCCGATTCATTTGTCGATCTGCGCCGCGCCGCACTACTGGCAGCGGCATGGCAAACCAACCCAGTTTGAAGCGCTGAGCAAACTCAACTATTTGCGTTTTACCTATTCCGATCCGCGCGCTTGGTTTCGCGACTGGCCCAAACACGTCTCCATTCATGACTTTGCCAGTGATTTTTCCAGTAACAACGGCGATGTGATCGTCAATGCTGCCATTCTGGGTCGCGGCTACGCCATTCAGCCCACGTTCCTTACTGGCGCAGCGATCAAACGCGGGGAGCTAGAGGTGTTGTCATCATTTTCATTAGAGCCGCTGGGGCTGTATGCGCTGTACAGCCATCGTGAGTTTCTCGCCTCGAAGGTGCGTCACTTTATCGATTTTCTCTCCAGCTACTTTGGTGATGTCCCTTACTGGGACCGCTAGCTGTGTCACGGACAGCAGAGTTACTTCGCTCCAACCGTTGCAGTGCAATTGGTTGGAATTATTTGAAATCAGCGAGTTCAGGGATTATAACTGGACAACACTTCTAGCAATGAACGCCTCTTATGAGAAAGTCTGACATCGTAAAATTCGCCGCTGGCACCGCTCTGCTCCTGCCTAATATCGCCCTGGCTTACGGTATGGCGCCAATGGGTTCGCCGAATATGATGTATGGGCATCCCTATGTCGGCATGAGCTTTAACTTCGCCAATGTCGATGCCACGATTGAAAACAGTAGCGGCAGCCGCCTTTCCTTTAATGTCGATAACAACAGTCTGGCAGGCGTAATGTTAGGTCTGCGTGTCACGCCCAACGTGGCTTTTGAGCTGCGTGGCTATGGCAATGCGTCTGAAGGCGATTATCAGGGGCAACGTGTGTCGGTTGATTATTACTACGGCGCATTTACCAAGTTTATTCTGCCGCTGACGCCGTTCTTCGAAACGTACGCTCTGATGGGGTTTGGCAACCAAAAAGTAACGGTGCTGGATTACAGTGCGAGCAGCACTGATATGGCGTATGGTTTGGGCGCGTCGTTTATGTTGGTTCCGCAGGCAGAAATTCAGCTGGAATGGCTGAAGACCTATAACGACAAGTTTGAGGATAGTGGCTACAAGGTGGATGTGGATGAGTCCAACATCAACCTCAATATGGTGTTCAACTTTTAGCGCCGACAAACAACCTCTTCTCAGTCATGCCGAGCATTGCAAACTCGGCATGGCTATTCAGCGTCACTCTCCGCACGACTGTCCGCCATCACCAACGCTTTACCGTGCAGCAGGCAATCGGACACTTTGCGCCGCGCAGCTTTGACTAAATTCGCCAGCGTCTGGCGGGACACGCCCATTTCCACCGCCGCTACCTGCTGCTGCATGCCTTGATAGTCCACCAGACGCAGCGCCTCAAATTCATCAGCCTGCAACGTGATTTTGTCCAGTTGCGACATCGGAATACCATTGGGTTTAAAGCAGCTTTGCGCGGGTGTACCACAAATTTGTCGAGGGATTTTAGGCCGGGCCATGAAGGTTCCTTGCATGCCGTTGAGGTAAAGTTGCCTTATTGTGGCGAAATCTGCCGGAAACGCAACGGCGGCGCAGGTGTACGCCGCCGCTGGCACTATTCGTGATTCATAAAACCCTGTTGATGCAGATAGTTCAGCACGGTTTGCGAAAACTCTAAATGGGACTCACGGGTGTATTTCAGTTGAGTGTAAATCTGGGCCAGATTGTTCACATCCGACTGCTCAATCATGGCGCGCAGTTCAGGATAGGACATATAGCGCGCCCACCCGGCCTGCTCGCGTTCGCGGTAGATGGCTTCAATCTCTTCGTCACTGTGATCGTGATACACCTCATGATGCACCAAACCACTGAGCGGCAAGCGATCACGCACGTCCGGCTGCTCTGCCGGATAACCCAGCGAGTAACCGACCACAGGCACCACACCTTGCGGCAATTTGAGAATTTCGCCAATTTTATCGCAATTGGCCAGCGTCGAACCCATATAACACAGCCCCAACCCTTTCGCTTCTGCGGCCAGTGCGACGTTTTGCGACACCAGCGTCGCATCAATCGCTCCAATCATAAAACTCATGAAGTTGTCGAAATTCAGTGGCGCATCACTCAGTTCGAGCCATTTGCGCATGCGGCGAAAGTCCGCGCAGAAGGTCAGCAATACTGGCGCGTCCACCACCATGTTCTGTTCCATGTGCGGAGTATACAAGGCGTCGCACAGCGCTTTATCCTGAGTGACGATGATGGAATAAGACTGCATGTTGCCAGAAGAAGACGCGCGAATACCGGCTTGAAGAATCTCCTCCAGCAGCTCTGGAGCGATGGCATCCGGGTGATAACGGCGAATAGAACGGTGGGCATGCAGAGCCTGTAAAACATCCATGTGTAGTACCTTGATAATTCAAACAATAAGCGGCCAGTATCCACCCCGGCTCGCACTGGCACAAGCTGCGTGCTCACAGTTCCATGAATTACAGGTTGGTTTGCGCTTTATAGCCGGAGACCAGCCAGTTCTGCAATCTGTCCAGCATCGGGTTATCGCTCTGTTTCGGGAACAGGAAATAGTAGCTGTGGCCGGAGAGCACCGTGTCGTCAAAAGGCATCATCAGCCGCTTCATCGCCAAGTCCTGCTCCGCCAGCGTGACGTCGCCGACAGCAATGCCAAAACCTTGCTGCGCCGCATTCATCGCCTGATCCAGGGTAGAAAAATGCTGATTGAGTTTGCTGGCCAACCCGCGTTCACCGTGATGGGTCAGCCACAGCTTCCAGTCACTCTGCTCGGTATTGGCATGCAGCCAGGTAAATTGAGTCAGTTGTTTCACTGACAGTTCTCCACCATAAGTCTGCAGCAGCTCAGGTCGGCAAATCGGCGTCAGGCGCTCTTCAAACAACAGATGACTCATCACCGATGGCAGCTTAGGCGTTTTGCCATAGCTGATCACCGCATCGAACAGGTCAAAGTTAGGGTCAGGATGGTGTTTGATGGTTGAGGTCAGTTCGACGTCGATATCCGGATGTGCATCCTGAAACGCCATCAGCCGCGGCAGCAACCAAGAGGTGACACAGCTCGGTGCGTTGAGTTTAATGGTCGACGGCGTGCTGGAAACATCATCGATGGCCATGCGCAGACGGCGCAGCACATCTTCGGCATGCGGCACAAACTTCACCCCTTGTTGAGTCAGCGACAATCCGCGCGCATGACGGAAAAACAACTTAACACCCAACAGATCTTCTAACGCCAGAATCTGGCGGCTGATCGCCCCCTGCGTCAGGTTCAGCGCGTCAGCAGCGCGGGTAAAATTGAGATGTTCTGCGGTGGCAAGAAACGCCTGCAGTGTTTTGGTCGATGGAAGATGCATAGTGGCCCACAAGCTATGATTTTTTATCATGGCTAGTATGTGTTTATTTCGATTCTTTTTACAAACTCTTTTTGTTTGAATAAATCCACTGCTGATGAAATTGAAAATAAACGCACACCAAGTGCAATTATCAGCATAAAAAATCATTTACTGCGACTAAATAACAGCAGAACGAGGTCACATATGTCTTCCATTGCATCGACACTGGCACCAGAGGCCATAAAAAAATTAATACCTTATCAATCTGCACGCCGTATCGGTGGTTCCGGTCGCGTGTGGCTTAACGCCAACGAACTCGAAAGCGCGATTCACTACGGAGCTCACGAGCAGAGTTACAACCGCTATCCGGATTTTCTGCCCCACGACGTCGCCAGTGCTTACCAACGTTATTGCCAGGTCGACACGCCCGTTATGGCCGTGCGCGGCGCGGATGAAGCGATTGATCTGCTGATCCGCACCTTCTGTCAGCCAGGCAAAGACAAAATCGTCGTCTGCTCACCAACCTATGCAATGTACGAATTCTGTGCAGACGCTCTGGCCATTGATACTTTGCATGTGCCGCTGCTGGGTGATGATTTTTCACTTGATACTCAAGGGGTGATTGCCGCCGCCAAAGACGCCAATCTGGTCTTCCTCTGTTCACCGAACAACCCGACCGGTAACCCGCTGGCCCGCGAGGCGATCATCAAAGTGCTTGAAGGTACCCGCCATGACGCTTTAGTGGTGGTCGACGAAGCCTACATTGAATTTGAACTCAATCAGAGCGTGGCTTCACTGATTGCCACTTATCCGAATCTGGTTGTGATTCGTACCCTGTCCAAAGCCTTTGGTCTGGCGGCGGTGCGCTGCGGTTTTATCATCGCCGATGCCAGCGTGATGGAGTACGTTGCCAAACTGATCCCGCCTTATCCGATGCCGGATTCCAGCGCGACCATCGTGCTGCAAGCTTTGTCTGAACAAGGGTTGGATAAGGTTCGCCGGGTGACTCAGCAACTGATTGATACCCGCGAATGGTTTATCGGTGAACTTCACACTCTGGACTTCATCGCCAAGATTTACCCTTCCTCCACCAATTTCGTGTTACTGCGCGCGCGCACAGGTGAAGATCTGTTTGCGTATCTGCTTAAGCACGGTATTGTGACTCGTAATCAAAGTCATGATCCTGCGCTGAGAGACTGCGTGCGTATCACTATCGGTAGCCTAACGAGCATGCAAGAAGTGGTAGAAGTGCTCCGTCGTTACCCGTCGCAATCATAGATGTACAGAAAAGGAATTTGACCATGAAAAAATTTGCTGTTGGTATGGCGTGTGTCGCCACTCTGTTCTGCGCTGCGGTTTCTGCTAAAGAAGTCCGTCTGGCGTCCGACTTTACCTATCCACCGTTCAACTACAAAAACAGCGCTGGTGAACCGGTTGGCTTTGATATCGAAATCGCCGATGCGTTATGTAAAGAAGCCAAACTCGATTGTACCTGGGTCGCTCAGAGCTGGGATGCACTGATCCCTAGCCTGTTGGCCCGTAAATCTGACGTGATCATGGCTTCAATGCGCATCACCGACGATCGTAAAAAGAAAGTGCTGTTCACCAACAAATACTACCAAACGCCAGCGCGTTTCGTGACCCGTAAGGACGCGACCTTCACGTTAGATAAAGCAGGCCTGACCGGCAAAGTGATTGGCGTGCAGCAAGGCACCATTCACGACCGCTACGTGACCGACAAATTTGGTTCAGTGGCTGAGATCAAACGCTATACCGGTCAGGATGAAGTGTACATCGACATGCAAAACGGTCGTCTGGACGCCACGTTTGGTAACGCGGATCAGCTCTCACTCGCTTTCCTGGATAAAGCCGATGGCCAAGATTTCGAATTCAAGGGTGAAGCGGTGACCGATAAAGCCTACATTGGTGAAGGCACCGCACTGGCACTGCGTAAACAGGATCAGGAACTGGCCGCCAAATTCAATCAGGCGATTGAAACCATTCGAGCCAATGGTACTTACGACAAAATCGCAGCGAAATATTTCAGCTTTGATATCTACGGTGAAAACCTGTAAGTCCGCATCCATGTCGCAGGGTGAAGGTCGGTTGAACCTTCACCCGAGCCGCATTGAGCTTAACTCCAAGTCTTAGCCACGCCATGCCGCGTGGCTTTTTTTATTTTATGCACCAGATCACAGCAGACTGCCCCAAGTCGAAGCATCTTAAAGATAGAAAAATAATTGTGCGGAAACGGAGAGTAGATATAACTCATTGATTTTATTAAACTGAAAAAGTTGGCACGCTGCCTGCATTATATAAATTACAAATGCAGGCAGCGTTTGTGCTTCTTTTCAGTGATATGGCAGAAATCACTGGTCACTTCATGTTCTTTGACCTCCCTCTGGGAGGTCTTTTTTTTTGCGCCGTTGCAACAGCGTCTGGGCAAAGATACTAGTCGCTTTCTATTGCGCATGATTTGAGCATCGTCAATTTTTTCGAATTATCTCAACAAAGATGAGTCATTGGTTTCATAACCATTCGCGCGTATGATGCCGTCACTCTTTCCCACATTTTGATAACTTTATGTCGAACCGTCATTCCCCTGCAAAGGGTGCATTCTGGATGCTGACCGCTGGCCTTGCGTTTGCGCTGGTCAACAGCGTGACACAAATTGCCAGTATTCATTTTGGCCTGGCCTCCACCACAGTCGCGTTTATTCAGTACGCGGTCGCTATCGTTGTGATTCTGCCTTATTTGCGCTCGCTCGGTATTCGCCGTTCACTGCGCACCGCCCATTTTAAATGGCACGTCCTGCGTGTCCTGCTGGCCGTGATTGGGATTCAGTTGTGGCTTTGGGCTCTCGCGTATCCTGTGCCTATCTGGCAAGGTATCGCATTGCTGATGACATCTCCGCTGTTTGCGACACTCGGTTCCGGTCTGATTCTCAAAGAGCGGGTCGGAACGGCTCGCTGGTGTGCCACGCTGGCCGGATTCATCGGTGCGATGATCATTCTTGAACCGTGGGCTGACGATTTCAGTTGGGCGGCGCTATTACCCGTTGGAGCTGCGCTGTTCTGGGCCAGCTACTCGTTGATGGTCAAACACCTTTCGGCACAAGATTCACCGTCCACCATGGTGGTTTACCTGCTGCTACTGATCACGCCATTCAACCTGCTACTCGCCATTCCGGAATGGCAGACACCGCAAAGCACACAAATTTGGCTGCTACTGCTCGCTGCAGGTGTCATGACAGCGCTGGCGCAATGGGCCATTGTTAAAGCCTATTCACTGGCTGACGCTTCTTTTGTTCAGCCGTTCGACCACGCCAAACTGCCCTTGAACGTCTTGGCAGGTTGGATGGTGTTTGGCTGGGTTCCACCGGGGCGTTTGTGGCTCGGCGCGGCGATCATCATCGCATCGGTCGCGTTTATTACCCATTGGGAAACAAAAAAGACGGCACGTGAAATAAAAGCGGCGTAAAACCTTTCCTATGCTGTAAGAAAGTGATTCCGAGGAACAATGATGGCAACGCCGATTAAAGTCACCCTATACCGCTGGGCCGGGCAGTTTGGGCCGTTTAAGGTCAACATTCCCTGTGGCGAATGTACGCTCACCAAAGACATACTCAATGATACCTTCAGCAACGAACTGGCGGGTATTCCGATTGAGCTGGAAGTCAAAGATTGGCTGAGCCATTGGTGGGAGCCTTTGCGTTACGGAGCTTGGCACGCACCGATTGTTATCGTAGAGGGCAAAGTGGTCAGTCAGGGTGAAGCACTTAACCGTGGCATGCTTGTGCAGTCCGTGATTCAGGCATGGACACCCAGAGACACGCTCACCGGCAATATTGTCTTTGGCAAAGCGAGTTGCCCCTACTGCACCAAAGCGAAAAACTTACTGCAGTCGGCGGGTATCGATTACGACTACCGGGATGTCATCAAAGACAGCGCAGCCCTGTATCGCATGATCCCAGAAGTGAAAGCCATCATCGGCGAGAAAACACCGGTAACCGTGCCGCAGATATGGCTGGATGGCCAATACATCGGGGGGTGTGATGCATTGGAGACCTGGTTGGCAGCCAACCCTCACAAGGCCAAGCAAGGCAATGTTGTCGAATTAACTGGCAAAGTTCTGTAATTTAGTTTCAGAAAAGCAAAAGGCCCCAAGAACATTCTTGAGGCCTTTTTTAATTCTTTGAGGCGAATTACTTCGTCATTTTCTTCCACATGGTTTTGATGAAAGATTTTTTCTTAGGCTGGGCCTTGCCATAAAACGCTTCATGCATCATCTGTTTCGCGATGATTTGACCGACGTACGCAGCACCTAAATCGTTACCCATGACTCTCTCCTACATTTGGTTGTTTTTTAACTACCTTTTGTAGTTAATATAACACCAAAATCGGATATAACAAGACATGCGTCACATTTTTACGTAATTTATTTTCAGATTAGCTACGTTTTGGCTGTTTGTAAGTTTTGCCCGCAGCCTGATAGGTGTCTTTCACTTTCACGTCGAACATCATATCGAAGAACCACGCGACAAATTTCACCACATCGTCACCTTCGTTCATGATGTGCTCAACGTACTCTTGCTCAACACCCTGCTCGTCTTCTTGCACAGTGACATGATAAATACGCTGCTCCCCTTCCACATCGGCGAGAGCAAACTGTCCGGTCAGCGACTGAGCGGCTTCCGCGACATCAGCATCTTCACTGGCGCGCAGAATATCCAACGCTTGGGGTAGGCTCGCTTGTGCACACAGCTGTTTTACTAACGCTTCAAATTCGTTCTGTTGCATGATCATTCCTCTTAGTAGCAGCGGCGGATTATACCCACAACCTGCACCGACTGCACTAGCGTAACGTCATGATCATCAGTGCAGAAGGGATCAGGTAGACGGCTGAGTCGAGGTTTCTGGTTGGGAAACCGACAGCATCAGTACGAATAGCATGCTGGAGCTGGTTGCCAGATAGAACCAGCCGAGCGACGACTGCTGCGTCACGCAGTGTTCAACCAAAAAGCCACCCAGCAGCCCGGCAATCAACATCTGAATGGAACCCGACAGCGCCGACACCGACCCGGCCTGAGTCTTATGCGGTGCCAGTAACAGCGTGGTAGAGAGCGGGAAGGAAATGCCTTGCGCGACCGTTAACCAGGTAAACGCCCACACCAAATTGAACACATTAAACGGCGTAATAAGCAGCCAGACGCCCGCAAAAATCATGATGCCGATCGCCGTACCTAGCAACTGACGGCTGGAAAAACGGCGATGAAAAATATTCACCAGTACGCTTCCCACCAGCAAACCTGCTGACGGAATAATCATAATGCTACCGTATTCTGCGGCCGTCATGCCCAGCTGCTTTTGCAGCAGAAATGGCAACACAGACAACGTAACCAGACTGGAGAGATAGCTGATCCAGTTATAGCTCGCACTGCTCAGCACTTGCCAGTTGCGCAGCAGCGCCCAGTAATTCTTCGCCACTTTGGACGGTTCAAAGCGCTTTTTCGCATAGGGCAGGGTTTCCGGCAGAATAAAGTAACCCAGGGTAAAAATGGCACTGATGTACACCATGACAAAAATGAACACCGCCTGCCAGCTGAAATGATAGGTCATCCAGCCGCCCACAACCGGGGCAACGATCGGCATGATCGACGCGGTAATGGCGATGTATGACATCGCTTTGGTCAGATGGTGGCCATCGTAACTGTCTCGCAGCACACTGCGCCCCAACACGGACGCACTCCCCGCACCTAAGCCCTGAAGCAGGCGCCCCATTTCCAGCGAACTGAAGCTGTCGGAAAACGCAACGCATAATATGGTGCCCAGCAGGTAAATGCCCTGACCCAGAATAAAAGTCGGACGTCTCCCTACCGCATCAGACAATGCGCCGTAAAAGAGTTGTGAACCACCAAAACCCAGCAGGAATAAGGTGACCAGCATCTGGACACTGGCCTGATCAACCTGCAAATCCTGGCTGATCATGGGGAGCGACGGCAGATAAATGGCAACACCGACCTGGCCGGTGGCGATGATCATCATCGCTAACAGCATTGGCGTTTTTTTAAAGGAATCTTGTGCTTCTCTGTTCATACGCGCAGTGTATATTGGTAACCTATGCTTGATAATGTCGCTTTCAGGAAATGAATTAGTTCCAAAGTGGAACAAACAGGAGAAGGAATGGACTGGCTACAAAGTGCAAAAACATACATTCGAGTAGTCGAAGAAGGCAGCTTCAACGGCGCAGCACGAAAGCTCAATACCACCAGCTCGGCGGTCAGCAAGCGAATTCACTGGCTGGAAGAGCGCATCGGTGTGCAGTTATTGAAACGCACAACTCGCTCCGTCACCCAAACAGAAGCGGGCGTTCTGTTTTATGAAAGAGCCAAAGCGCAACTGGAAAGCTGGCAGTCTGTGGTCGACGAGACGCGTTCACTTAACCAGAATCCAGCCGGGCTGCTCAAGATCGGTGCGACACTTGCGGTAGGTTCGAAATTCCTGATGCAGTATGTCGATGAGTTTCTCCAGCGTTATCCGGACATTCGAATTCAGCTCACCACCACCACACCAGGCCAGTTGCCTGAACTGCATCTCGACCTGTTCATCAGCCGTGAAATCGACCAGCTCAATTCACTCAGTTTCAAAGCCACTCCGCTGTTTGTGCACAAAGCTGGCTTCTATGCCTCGCCACAATACCTGCAGCGCCACGGCACGCCGACCAGTTTGCACGATCTGACTCGCCACAATGTGTTGTGTTGGGGTGAGCAAACCAGCCGCGAGGTCAAAACCAACAACAATAAGCGCCTGACGCTGTCTGGTAACTTCGCCACCACGAACCCGGAAGCACTGTTCTACGCCGGGAAATGCGGCATGGGAATCGTGGTGTCTAACCATGTGATGTTGAAAGAAGATCTCAGACAAGGAACTCTGGTGCGAATTCTGCCGGACGTCACTATCGATCAGGCGACGGTGTTTGCCTACTACCCGAAACTCGATTACCAGCACACGCGCACGCATCTGTTCCTGAATTTCCTCAAAGAGAAACTGGCTCAATCGCAGGATGGAGAAATGTAACCACGCTCATTTCACATGAGAATGAACAAAAAAGTACCAATGTTAACCTGCAAGTTAACCTCTTGATCAACATTATTTTTCTAGAATATACATCTAAAGTCGTACGCCATTCTGGTGGAAAAAAGTGTCAATCTCAACCATAGTGTCTAAGCGCATATCAAGAGATCAATAACTTAGTTCTCTACATTATTAAACAACGTGAGTACTGAATTATGACTACAACATCACTGGCTAGAGATGCAGTTAGTCTGGATACGATTTCTGAGCTGATACTGTTGGATGGTAAGGCTTTGTTAGACAGGGTAACGTATACCCTGCACACCCATTTGGGCTCATTTTGTACCTGTATCATCGAACTGGATAAGTCACACTACAAAGCTCACAGTATTTCGTACGCAGCTGAACAACAACTGGTTGACAATGTGTGCTATCAAATGAAGGGCACGCCTTGCGAGCAAGTGTCCAAATCAAAGCAGGAATACTGCCTGTTTTCTTCCCAAGTTAGCAAAACGTTCCCCTACGATGACTTTCTGCATGATCATGGCATCGAAGCCTATCTCGGTATCCCTCTGCGCAGTAAAAGCGGTGAAGTGCTAGGAATATTGATCTCCACCTTCACCACTCCGGTGCGTGATGAAAGTGTGGTGGTGGAATATCACCGCATTCTGGCGCGGATCATTGTTCACAGCCTGAGAAACAAATGGCTCTCCGAACGTTCAGAAAGCCTGGTCAATCAGCTCAGCTACGAGGTTTCCCACGATAACCTCACCAATCTGATGAACCGCAACTATCTGTCCGACAAGTTGGAACGTCTGGTAGAAACCAGTAGTGAGCCGTTCACTCTGGCCTATCTCGACATCGATAACTTTAAATCAATCAATGATTTATATGGTCACTACATTGGCGACCAAATCATCAAGTTTGTTGCCAATGCTATTTTGCAATGTGTACGCGATGAGAATCTGACCTTTCGTATCGCAGGTGACGAGTTTGCTTTCATTACGTTTTCCAACGACCCACTCAGCATCTGTCGCAGCATTCTCGACAAACTGGATCAGGGCTACTTTGACCCGTCACACCGCATCAAGGTCAGCCTGAGTATCGGTATTGCCAAGAAATCGCACGACCCCATTTCCGCGGATCAGTTGATCCTCAATGCCAGTCTGGCGCTCAAAGATTGTAAGCAGAGCAACAACAGTCACATTCGTTGCTACGATACCCACCTGAGCAGCCAGTATCATCGCCGCACTCAGGTCATCAACGCACTACGCAGCGAGCTGGATAAGCTCTCGGTGGCTGATTCTGAAATCTATGTTGTGGTGCAGCCTATCGTGCGCCGCTGCCAGAAAGAGTGGAATTACTTTGAAGTGCTCTCGCGCTGGAATAGTGCGACCTTAGGTTTTGTCTCGCCGATGGAGTTTATCGAAGCGGCGGAGCAATCCGGTTTGATCATTGAACTGGGTGAAAAGATTGTTGAGTTGGCCTGCCAGGCAAAAGCGGAACTTGAACGCCAGTTTGGCTACAAAGTGAAGCTCGGTCTCAACTGCTCTGCACATGAACTGGCGAACTCTACCCGTTACCTCAACCACTTGATGGCAACCATCACACGCTACCATTTTGAACCGCGTGAATTCACCATTGAGCTGACCGAAACTGTGTTGCTGTCGCAGACCAATGAAGTGAAATACATCCTCGATAAACTGCGCGAACTGGGCTTTACGGTGGCACTGGATGACTTCGGTACCGGCTATTCGAGTCTGAACTACATTCACAGCTACCCGATCGATTGCATCAAGATAGACGCAACATTCATTCGTAACATGCTGTGTAATGAAACGGCTGAGCGTGTAGTGTGGTTGATTGTACAATTGGCGAAGCAGCTCAATGTCGACCTGATTGCAGAAGGGGTGGAAGATCAGGAGGCGCTCAACAAACTGTATGTGATGGGGTGCGATCAAATTCAGGGCTACTATTTTGCCAAACCGGAAGTCCCGACCAAAATTGTTCAGCAATGGCGTTCACTGCAGAGCCCCAAACAGGCATAAAAAAGGCCCTGCTCAGCAGGGCCTTTTCGTTTAACTTTCCGGATTGTCAGGTGAGCTGTTTGACGCCAGCAAACTCTCCTGATGAGCCAGCATTTTATCCAGTTCGTTGCGGCGAGAGACAAAACTGGCCATCTCTTTCTTCGGCACCGAATTGGCCATCGGAATGTTGGCTTTCATCGCATCGACCGGACGACCGCGCACAATCAACTCATAGTGAATATGCGGCCCGGTCACGCGACCTGTTGCGCCGGACAAACCGATGCGCTGACCACGTGATACTTTCTGACCTTTACGCACCAGAATCTTGCTCAGGTGCAGATAGCGAGTCATGTAAGTACTGCCGTGCTGAATCACCACGTAATTCCCCGCATAAGGGTGGTTACGGGTCATCACAACCACACCATCACCCGTCGACACGACCGGAGTACCAATCGGCGCAGCAAAATCCGTCCCGTTGTGTGGCGCAATGCGTCCAGTCACAGGGTGATGACGGTTAGGGTCAAAGCCCGAAGACATACGCCACTTCTGCGTGGTTGGATAACGCTGGAAGGCACGTTGCAGGCTTTCACCATTTTTGTCGTAATACTGGCCATCTTTGTACAAGTAAGCCGTGACTTCGTTGCTACGACTGAAAATCTTAATCGCCTGAATTTCACTGTTGCCGGTCATCTTTTCACCGACGAACTGACGCGACAGCACCACTTCAAAACGATCGCCGGCACGAATATCGCGCACGAAATTAATTTTATCTTTCAGCAGCGAAACGATCTGATCGATATCTGAGCTTCCTAACCCGAGTTGGTTCGCAGACTGAGAGAAACTGCCCTGAATCTCACCAATCAGCGGATACTCTTTCCACTTACCCGGGATTTTTACATCCTTGAACTCAAAACTGCCATCGTCAGTTCGAGCATACACCGCGCGTTCTACCAGGCTGAATTCCAACTCCATTTTGGCCAGAGAGTGTCCATCCTGACCTCGCCAAAAACGAAGAATGTTGCCCGGTTTTAGGGTATCTAACGCGAGATAGTTTAAATCGGTTTCCATTATCTTCATCAGCTCTTGGTAGCTAAAGCCCAACTGATTGAAGATTGTGCTCAGATTATCGCCAGATTTAATCTCATACTCATAATCCGGATACGAGCGTCGTGGTTCGGCCGTTTCCGACAGAATCGACTCCACGATTTGCGATTCAGGAATCGACAATTCGATTTTTCGTGGGTAAGACGGATTGCTGATTGAGGATGAGATAGCTGCCACTACCAGTAGGGATACACCTACAACTGAGACTTTCTTACGTTTTGAAAGCTCAGAAAATCGCAAATATAGAGACTTGGGTAGCACAATCTAACCTGTGGATAATGTTAAAAGAGCCCAAAGAGTAAGACTTTCTTACCAAATTGTCACCTGTGAAGTGTCAAAGAACCATTAAAAAAGGCACCAAAGTGCCTTTGTTTTTATCAGATTTGCTGCATAAGCAAGCACTTATATGGAGATTTAGTGCTTTTCCATGCTTACGCTCACTGATAGGTCTTAACCAGACAATTGTCTTCACCAAACCCATTGGGAATGTACTGATCAGCGTGGGCATCATTGACCCATTGCTCAGCATCCAGCAAATAGCGGAACTGAAATTCACCATCTTTTGGCAGGCGGGTTTTGAATTTGAAGGTGCCGGATTTGGCGACTTTCGTCATGGCTTCCGGTTGCCAATCTAAAAAATCGGCGACAATTTCAACCTTGGATGCCTCTTGGGGCACCTCCAGTTCAAATGTCACTTCTACTTCATCTTTGGTTTTAAAGAAACGCTTATTAATCATGGTAAAACTCCGTTTTCGTATGAATCATTCAGCTCGGCAGATTATAGAAAACCTGGTGCACATGCTCAATAAAGAACCACATTCTGATTAACAGCGTGTCAATGACAAACAGCCATTCCGACGCGTCCAAGCCGCTCCAGCAAGTGCAAAATTATTATCGAATTAACTGATATTTCTGCGATATCAAAAACATTATAGACACAAATTTTGTGGGTGGATTTGCAAACGCCTCATTCTCGCCGCGTGTGAGCAGAGAAACGTTAAGCTGAGCGTTGTTTTGCGTAACGGATTGTATCTCCACGCGATCTCCCAACCACTGGCTGTCGACCATCACCATACGCAAGCGCAGTTCATCATACTGGAACAACGCCAGATAGTTCATGACACCGGAGCCCTGATTCGATACGCGAATGATGCCAGCGTAGCCATAACGCTTCTCCTGCCCTTGCAGCGCCAACAAAGTGTGAGTGTCCAGCAACACTTGTCCGCGCTCGCTACCGGAATCGTAATTGCCCATCACCCAGCGGTGTTGATCGTCCCAGCGGTCGATCAGCGCAAAACTGGCGGCTTCTGGCACCGGGATGGTCAGAGGAGTCGTCACTTTTAACCCAAACAGCTGCTCAACAATCGCATCGGCTTGCGCTGACTGAACCGGAAATTTCGCCAGGATCTCTTCATCTGACAGCGAGAAACGGTATACCCCGGCAGCAATCACCAGTACCAGCAACACGATCGGAGTGAGTAAAATCAGAGGAATGGGTAGCCAGCGTTTTTTCATGTTCTTTCCGTTACAACAACTCTAAATGGCCCGCACTATACCCGAATCCGAACCAGATGCAGCCTCAGGTTTGGCAGAATGTGTACCACCCCAGATTTTTCCGCACCAGATTCTGATAAACAAATCATAACAAGGGTAACGTATCGGTTATCGATTCGATGAAACCAGGTTAATCAACTGATATTTAAGATAATTACCCTTGATGAATTGCCATGTTTCAGTCACCAAATTAGTGATATGGCTCCCACTTTACAGGGACAAAAATGAGCGTAGAATCCACCACGTTTTCATTTCCCTATTTTTAATAAGGTGATCGTTTATGTTTGCCATCTATGAATCCTATAAGGCGGGCTTACTTAAGCCCAAACAGTGGGTCACAAACATCAGTGCAGGATTGATAGTTGGGGTGGTTGCGCTACCGCTGGCGATGGCATTTGCTATTGCATCGGGCGTCAAACCAGAGCAGGGAATCTACACCGCCATTATCGCCGGTATCATTGTGTCGCTGTTTGGCGGCTCACGCGTTCAGATTGCCGGCCCGACTGGCGCCTTCATTGTCATTCTGGCAGGTATCGTCGCGCAATATGGTGTCGCCGGGCTGCAAATCGCGACCATGATGGCCGGGGTAATTCTGCTGATCCTCGGTGTTGCCAAACTGGGCAGCATCATCCGCTACATTCCTGATCCGGTGATTGTCGGCTTTACCAGTGGTATCGGCGTGATCATTTGGGTCGGCCAGTGGCAGGAGTTTTTTGGTCTGCCGGCCATTCACGGTGAACATTTTCACCAGAAGCTTATCGCCATTTTCCATGCTTTTCCGCAGTTTGATCTCACTACCACTCTGCTGGCGCTGTTTTCACTGGCCTTAGTGATTGGCGGGCCGAAAATTCCCAAACTGAATAAAATTCCCGGGCCGCTGCTCGCGCTGGTCGTCGTAACTTCACTGCAATTTATTATTGGTTTTGACGGCGTTCGCACCATCGGTTCTGCCTTTGGCGGGATTCCACAAGGTTTACCAGAGCTGTCGATTCCTGAGGTGACTTTCTCACAGATGATTCAGTTGATTGGCCCTGCCTTCGCGATTGCCATGTTGGGCGCGATTGAATCCCTGCTGTCTGCCGTCGTCGCCGATGGTATGGCGGGTACCAAGCACAATTCCAATCAAGAGCTGGTTGGTCAGGGCCTGGCCAACATCGTCGCGCCACTGTTTGGTGGCATCGCCGCTACGGGCGCCATTGCTCGCACCGCCACCAACATTCGTAACGGCGGTACCAGCCCGATTGCCGGTATCGTGCATGCGGCGACGCTCATCATCATTCTACTGGCATTAGCGCCACTGGCCGTCAACATTCCGCTAGCGACCCTGAGCGCTATCTTGTTCGTGGTGGCGTGGAACATGAGTGAAGCGCCCCACTTTATTAAGCTGGTAAAACGCGCACCAAAAGCTGACGTCGTGATCCTGCTGCTCACCTTTGGTTTGACCGTATTTGCTGACCTTGTGGTAGCGGTCAATATCGGGGTCATCATCGCCACACTGCACTTTGTAAAACGCATGGCATCGAGTGTCGAAGTAAAAGCCAACACCTCACACGAGCTTGGTCGTGAGCTGCAAAGCCACAATATTTCACAGTTACCCCGTGAAATTGCCGTTTATGCGCTGGAAGGCCCTTTCTTCTTTGCGGCCGCAGAAACCTTTGAACGCGTGATGAGCAGTATTCAGGAAACACCTGAAATCCTGATCATCCGTTTGAAATGGGTACCATTTATGGATATCACTGGCCTGCAAGCTCTGGAAGAGATCATCGAAAGCTTCCATAAGAAGAATGTTAAGGTGCTGATTTCCGGCGCAAATCCTCGTGTTACCCAGAAACTGCGCCGAGCAGGCATTGTGCAACTGGTCGGTGAATACCATTTCTACGAAGAGTTTGATGCTGCATTAAGTGACAGCCTGGCCGAGGTAGAGAGCCGCCACGCGGCAACGCCCCAGACCTCATAACTTTTCACTAAATATCCATAGATAATCGCAGCCCTTAAGTTCACAACTTAAGGGCTTTTTTCTGTCCTTCTTGTCGATAAATCGACCTCTCCTGTCCCCTTGCTTCATAAAACCCTTTAAGTCTGTGCCCAGGATCACACAAAATACACAAAGCGTTTTAAACAAATAATTAACCAGTGTAACAATGGCAAAACAAATCACTATGATTTGCACATCTCGCAGTGCAATGGAATGAATATTTAGCCCTTTTTAATGAATAGTATTGCAGACGCATTAAAAAATGGATATTCTTGCACGCATGAGTAAATACGGATGTTTAGTGAATTAATATGCCAGGGATTTGGATTTAATTGACTAGTGGTAACACGAGAGAAGTAATGCAAGATAACGCTCAAACCTTAGAATCACCGGTAGAGACCCGCTCTTCCGGCAACCTTTGGATGTTCCTGATCCCTTCACTGATCGGGGTATTCCTGTTTATGGCACCGATCAGTTACGACGGTTCGCTGACTATTCCAGTCGCCATTCTGGCTAAATCCATTCAGGCTCTGTTTGGTGACAGTCTGGTTGCTATCGTTACAACCATCATCGCTTTTATGTCGGTTGCCTCCGTTTTGACTAAAGTTTTCAAACCGGCATTCATTACCCAAAGCGCGTTCCTGAACAGTCTGTTCAACCCAAGCTGGGTTTGGCTGTGTGTACGTGTGATCGGTGGTGCAGCAGTGATCATGACTTTCTTCCAAATCGGCCCTAAAGCGATTTGGGAAGAAAACACGGGTGGTCTGGTCCTGGAAGGCCTGCTACCAACCCTGTTCTCTGTTTTCATTTTTGCTGGTCTGCTGCTGCCACTGCTGCTGAACTTCGGTCTGCTGGAGCTGATGGGTGCGCTGCTGAGCAAAGTAATGCGTCCGCTGTTTAACCTGCCGGGCCGCAGCGCAATCGACTGTGTGGCATCATGGCTGGGTGATGGCAGCGTGGGTATCCTGCTGACCAGTAAGCAGTACGAAGAAAAATTTTACACGCAACGTGAAGCGGCTGTCGTGGGAACCACATTCTCTGCAGTATCTATCACGTTCAGCTTGGTTGTTATTGCTCAGGTTGAGCTGGAACACCTGTTCCTGCCGTTCTACGCAGCCATCTGTCTGGCGGGCTTTGTTGCAGCGATCATCATTCCTCGCCTGCCACCACTGAGCTTGAAAAAAGACACCTACATCGACGGTAGCAAACCAAACCCGGATCAAGATGCGGTACCAGAAGGTCACACCTCATTCTCTTGGGGTATGGAACTGGCGCTAAACAAGGCGAGCAAAGTAAACTGCCTGAAAGCGGTATTCGGTGAAGGCGTACGTAATGCGGTAGACATGGTGTTCGGCGTGCTGCCTGTGGTTATGGGCCTGGGTACCATGGCGCTGGTTATCGCGGAATACACTCCAGTATTCTCTGTATTGGGTCAGCCGTTCGTTCCTTACCTGGAACTGTTGGGCGTACCAGAAGCAGTACAAGCGTCACAAACTATGGTTGTCGGCTTTGCGGATATGTTTATTCCAGCCATTCTGGCAGCATCTATCGACAACGAAATGACACGCTTTGTTATCGCTGCGATGTCTGTTACTCAGCTGATTTACATGTCTGAAGTGGGTGCACTGATGCTGGGTAGCCGTATTCCGGTTAACATTCTGGAACTGTTCATCATTTTCATTCTGCGTACTCTGATCACACTGCCTGTGATTGTGGGTGTTGCGCACCTGATTTTCTAAATCAGTTATTACCGCTATCAATGAAAGGCTCCTGACTGGGAGCCTTTTTTATATCTAAGTCATCCTAACCAGCCACTTAAACTAATCATTTAATCAATAATTCGTTTCATTGCTCAAACTCTCGCCTTATACTGCACAAAGAAACACAACAATAATGAATAATTCATCACCTGCAGAGGAACATCCTTATGGTGAGACGCTTGTCTATTATCTGGTTGCTGCTGTTTAGCCTGCACGCCGTTGCTGCAGATTTGACCATAAAAGTAGGGGAACAAGCATCACAGACGCTGAGCCTTGATCAGTTGCAAACTGTGCTGCCGGTAAACGCGTTTACCACTAAGCTGCCCTGGCTGCCCGAACCCCACACCTACACCGGGTTTACCATCACTGATTTACTCGATTACCTCAAGATTAGTCACGCCACGTCCGTCTCTTTGATTGCGTTGAATGATTATGTTGCCAAGATTGAGATGGCAGACTTGCGCCAATATCAGCCCATCGTGGCGTATTTTATGGATGGTAAGCCCATGCGAGTGCGTGATAAAGGCCCCTTCTGGCTGGTGTATGACCTGACCACGCACCCTGAAATTGATGAACCTATGCACTACACATTAATGGTCTGGCAGATTAAAGAGATACAGATTCACACGCGATGATTAAGCCGATACAAAACAAGATGCTCCATCCCCTGGTGCATCGTGCCAAGACATTACTGATCCTCGTCTCTGCTGTGCTCGTGGTGGCCAACCTCTACACGCTCAACAGCACGCGCGAGTTGGCGCGCTCCTATACTGACCGTCAGAATCAGGCCACGTGGTTTCTGTTTCAGCTGACCAAAGAGTTCACGGAAATGATGGCCGAGACGCCTTACGCACTCAACTCCAAGAAGAAAATGGAGCATGTGTGGCTCAAATACGAGCTGACCTGGAGCCGCTTTGATGTAATTCTGAATAGCCGTGAAGCCGAGGGCTTTATGGGGCTGGAAGGGACTTATCCGTTTTTTAAAAGTGCATTTGAAGACTTCAAACTGCTCGAACCATTGCTGATGGCGGCTCACGACAAGCCATCCATGGAACGTTTTCTGAATAAGTCGCAGGATCTCTATCAGCGCATCATCAGCTACATCAACGAAAACTTTAAGATTCAGAGCCCGATTTATCTACACCAGAAGCAGCAGGCATACACCCTGACGCAAATTCAGTTTGTGCTGATGTTTGTGCTGTTTTCGTGCATAGGCTTGGTGAGTTACATACTGCACGCCGAAGCGCGTTTTCACAAACTGCTGGCGCTGACTGATCCATTAACCGGACTTTCTAACCGTCTGGCGATGTTTGATGCTCTTAAGCGCTATACCGCGCAACAGTCGTTCTCGTTGTTGCTGCTTGACCTGAACGGCTTTAAAGCCATCAACGACACACTTGGCCATCAGGCAGGGGATTCCGTGTTACGTCAGGTCGCGCATCGTTTGGCGCATATTCCGACGTTCGATTACTGGGTATTTCGTATGGGCGGCGACGAGTTTGCCATCATTCTCGACAGCGTCGACCCCGATGATCTGGCGGGAATCCAGACGCTGATTGCAGAGTGCTTTGAAGCGGCTTTTGTGCTGCCGAGTAACGCTCCCTACCCGCTCAGCACCAGTATCGGCGTCAGCCGCTACCCTTACGACGCCATCGACATTAACCAACTGGTGCACATCGCCGACAAGAACATGTACCAGATGAAGTTCCAACAAAAAAGCCCCTCATAGAGAGGGGCAAAGTTACCATCGCTTTATAGTTATAATGAGGTCCTTCTCGCTTAACCGAAGTCACCATTTACGTAACCACGTGTACGGTCGTCTTTCGGTTCGTTGAAAATGATCTGGGTATCATTGTGCTCCACCAGTTCTCCCATCAGGAAGAAAGCAGTGCGGTCTGAAATTCGGCGAGCCTGTTGCATGGAGTGCGTCACGATAACGATCGTGTAGTTCTTCTTCAGCTCTTCCATCAGCTCTTCAATTTTGTGGGTCGCAATCGGGTCAAGTGCAGACGTCGGTTCATCCATCAGGATGACATCCGGTTCCATCGCGATGGTGCGCGCGATACACAGACGTTGCTGCTGACCACCCGACAAACCGAACGCGTGTGACTTCAGGCGATCTTTCACCTCGTCCCACAGCGCGGCACTGCGCAGTGAACGCTCAACCACTTCATCAATGTGTTTCTTGTCTTTCACGCCCTGAGCGCGCAGGCCGTAAGCCACGTTCTCATAGATACTCATCGGGAATGGGTTCGGCTTTTGGAATACCATGCCAACTTTGATGCGCAGGTCTGCAACGTCCACGTTGCCATACACATCTTCCCCATCCATGGTCAGTTTGCCGGTAATTTTTACGCCTTCAATCAAATCGTTCATGCGGTTCAAGCAGCGCAACAACGTCGATTTACCACAGCCAGACGGGCCGATCAGCGCCGTCACCTGACGCGTAGGAATCGGCAGGTTGATGGATTTCAGGGCTTGGTTTTCACCGTAAAACAGGTTCAGGTTTTCAATGCTAAATTTGTTCATTGTCTTAATCTCGTAAAATCTGTCAGTCGTGTTGGTTTAGTAAGTCGCCGTATTGAATCGCTTGGCGATCAATTTGGTAATCATGTTGATGAGCAACACGACGACGATCAGGACGGTAGCCGTACCGTATGCCTGATTCCACTCTTCGATAGTGAACAGCTCAGTGGTCAGCTTGTACAGGTGCACGGTAAGCGTACGGCCTGAATCCATCAGGGAGTCAGGAATACGCGCTACCATACCCGCGGTCAAAAAGACCGGAGCCGATTCACCGATCACACGACCGATACTGAGAATGACTGAAGTCATAATACCTGGCATTGCGCTTGGCAAAATCAGACGCCAGATAGTGTAGATTTTTGATGCGCCAAGGCCGTAAGAGCCTTCGCGGTAAGTTTGTGGCACAGCCATCAGCGCTTCTTCTGTGGTACGGATAATCACCGGCAGAATCAGAATACTCAGGGTCAGCGCGCCCGACAGAATCGAGAAGCCAAAGCCCAGAATCGCCACGAAGAATGTCATACCAAACAGACCAAAGATGATCGACGGAATACCCGCCAGCGATTCAGTACAGAAGCGAATCACTTTCACCAGTCGGCTGCCGACTTTGGCATATTCGGTCAGGTAAATCGCGGTCATGATGCCGAGTGGCGCTGCCACCGCAATCGATGCGATAACCATGTAGATGGTCGAGATGATCATCGGGAAGATACCGTGCTCATCGCCAGTACGTGTGTAGTTATCCGAAATGAAATGCCAGTCTACGTGCTGCAGGCCATTCGACAGGATGTACCAGATGATCCAGAACAGGAAACCGACCGTCAGCGCTGCCGCCAGCCAGATGAAGCTACGCAGCACGTTGTCTTTAAATTCACGAACTTGTTTTAGTTTTGCGCGATCCATGGTGATTACCTCGCTTTCTCACGGTTCAGGTACAGCAGTGCCGCGTTCAACATCATGATGAACACCAGAAGCACCACACCGGTCGCGTACAACGCATTTGCGTGCACACCGCTGGCGTACGACATTTCGATCGCGATGTTCGCGGTCAGCGTACGCGCTGAGTCCAGAATGCCCTGAGGCATCGCTGGCGCGTTCCCCATCACCATGATGATGGCCATGGTTTCGCCCAATGCACGACCAATACCCAGAATCACACCCGTCATAATACCGGAGCGAGCCGCAGGAACGAGCAATTTGAAAATGGTGTAAA
Organism: Vibrio sp. bablab_jr001; assembly: GCF_016464285.1. Lineage (NCBI taxonomy): Bacteria > Pseudomonadati > Pseudomonadota > Gammaproteobacteria > Vibrionales > Vibrionaceae > Vibrio > Vibrio sp. bablab_jr001. The sequence continues at coordinate 71,710 of NZ_JACDWZ010000082.1, read as the reverse complement.
TGTTTGAAGCGCCGAGCGCCAGTGAACCTTCTTTGTAGGTTTTTGGTACCGCGCGAATCGAGGTTTCCGATACGGTAATCACCGTCGGCAGAATCATCACACCCAGTACGATGATCCCTGCGAGAATGGTGTTACCCGCCGGAACCTGAAAGATGTTTTGAATCAGTGGCACAATGATGACCAGGCCAAAGAAGCCATAGACCACTGAAGGAATACCCGCCAACAGTTCCACCGCAGGGCGAATCACATCGGCAACGCGTTTTGGCGCAATTTCAGCAATGAAAATGGCAGTGAGCACGCCAATCGGCACGCCTACGATAACCGCACCAAAGGTCGAAACGACAGAAGCGACGATCATCGTCGCCACACCGTACAATGCCGGTGGCAGCCAATCCTGGCCGAGGACAATACCCACAACACCCGCTTCTTGGAATGCCGGAATACTTTCCCGAATGATGAAATAGGCAATAACGGCTAAGGAAACAATACCGATTACTGCACTGGTTAAAAACAAACCGTGAAAGAGACGCTCTTTCCAGTCGATACGCTTTTTAGCGCGTAAACCGCGCTTTGATACTTGCGTCTTTGCACCGTTCATAAGCTTGTCACTATTGGTCGCGATGGTCATGTTCATCTCACTTGTCGAACGAGTCGAGGTGGATTGAAAACGCTCAGCCCTAATCAAGCGGGCTGAGCAAACTTATTAAATTTTGTTTCTTAGTTCACAGAGATGTAGTGGTGAGAAGCAACGATCTTTTGCGCTTCTTCAGACAGCATCCAATCCAGGAACTTCTGAGTTTCAGCCGATGGTTTGCCTTTCTTGTAAAGAACCAGGAACGGACGTGCTACTTTGTAAGAGCCGTTCTTCACGTTGTCTACAGTTGCATCAGTGCCATCTACTGACAGAGCGTGAACTGAACCGTCTACAGTACCCAGAGAGATGTAGCCGATTGAGTATGGGTTAGAAGCAACCATAGTTTTCAGACCGCCGTTACCGTTAGCAACTTGAGCGCGTTGAGAGATTGCTGATACTTCTTTACCAGAAATTTTCTTTTTCAGTTCCATGATTTCTTCAAATGCACCACGAGTACCTGATGCAGTGTCGCGAGTGATCGCAACGATTGGCTTGTCTTCACCACCGACTTGTTTCCAGTTAGTGATTTCGCCTTTGTAGATTTCTGAGACTTGTTCAGCTGTCAGACCCTTAACTTTGTTGCTTGGGTGTACAACAACTGCGATGCCGTCACGAGCGATAACTTCTTCAACCAAGTTCGATTCTTTCTCAGAGTCTTTCAGACCACGAGAAGACATGCCGATATCTGCGCTGCCGTTTTTCGCCGCTTTGATACCTGCAGAAGAACCAGGACCTTGAACTTCAATAAACACTTCCGAATTTTTCTTCATGTATGTTTCAGAGAAAACTTCCATCAGTGGAGTAACACTGCTAGAACCCACTGCAGAGATGGTTTCTTTTGCTGAAACTGGGTTAACTGCCAGAGCGCCTAGAAGAGCGATTGCACCGATTACTGTCTTTTTCATCACAATTTCCTTAAGTGGCTTTATTGCCGTTGTGTTTCACTTGAACGAGGGTCACTTTAGGCCTCGAATATGACAGTTGTGTTTCAGTTAATTGAAAAGTCGATGACAGGTTGAAATATTTGCAGCAGGAGAAAATTCTCTGGTTCGTAGATTTTTTTCTTCAAGTTGTTGAACTAACTCAAGATCACCAGCGTCATAGTGATAAATCACCCTTTTCAACTACATGAAAAGCATTGATTTTATTTCAAGTCATACCGCTAGAACTGAAAAGAATAAGTCAGATAAAAATCCGATTGAAATCTGACAGTTAGCGGATATTATCTTCAACCTACTTATAAAAAAGATAATTATTCCCAATTTATTTCAGAAGAGGATCACCATGCGCCAGTTGCTGAGCGGTTTGTCCATCAAACTGCAGGTTGTAGTACCGGTGTTTATCACCATGCTATTGCTGATTTCAGGGATCAGCTACAGCACATCCACACTCAAAGACGCGTTCCGCCAGATGTCACAATCCACGGAAACCCTAATCAACCACAAAGATGAACTTACCGAGATCATCGACAACACCTACGCCATGCGCATCAGCGCTATCTATAGTCTGTTCCAGCCAGAAGAGGTCAAAGTACTACCTTCTGTTCTACAGCAACGTCAGAGCGAAAACCTGAAACATCTCGATTCACTGGCTCGCGTACCCGGCATGACAGCAGAGATTGCCGAACTGCGCCGCGCGATGGAGCGCTACGTCGATTACTCAGTCAACACCATGATTCCGCTGTTAAACACCAAGCACAATCAGCAGCAAACCTCGGCCTCGTTTGAAGCCGAATACGAGCGCGCCACCGATGTCTACCGTGACGCCGGCCGTGACATGGTGAAAGCGATTCAGGCGCTGTCCGACAAACTGAACAATATCGCTCTGGACGATATTCACGCTAATGAAGCGCACAACCACAGCGTGATGGATATGTCGTTGATGGGGCTGATTGTCGTGTTACTTTTGGCAGCGGCCAGCAGTTGGCTACTGGCGGGCATCATCGTCACGCCAATCCGTAAATTGCAGCAGACCGTGCGTGAAGTCGCTCACGGTAACCTGCAAATTCAGGCTGAGGAAGAGGGAAACAACGAGATTACCGAACTGGCGCGTGATGTAAACGCCACCGTTTCTCAACTGCGCAAAACCGTGGATGCCCTGATTCGCATCAGTGTGGATGTCGCGTCAGCCTCGACCGAACTGGCGGCAGTGATGACTCAGTCGAGCGTCAATTCAGATCAGGAAAAGCAGGAAGTCGAACAAGTTGCTTCCGCAGTTAACCAGCTGGAAATTGCCGCAGGCACCGTCACGGATAACGCGACACGCGCCGACAGTGCAGCCCAGCACGCCAACCAACTCGCACAAAACAGCCTGACGATGTTTGAGCAAAGCAACCGCGCCAACGCCTTGATGACCGATAAACTGAGCGATGCAGCCCATGTGGTCACCAGCCTGAAAGAGCAATCGGAACGCATCGGGAAAGTCATTGAAGTGATTCAGGGCATTTCCGAGCAGACCAACCTGCTGGCCCTGAACGCCGCCATTGAAGCGGCTCGCGCAGGCGAAAGTGGCCGCGGATTTGCGGTGGTCGCCGACGAAGTACGCATGCTGGCAGCGCGTACGCAGGATTCAACCAAAGAGATCCAGGCTATCATTGAAGAGCTGCAGGACAAATCCGGTGTAGCGAACGACAGCATGACCTCCAGCCTGAAAATGCTGCAGGATAACCAAGCGTTGGCGGGCAAGGTCAGCGGGGCGCTGATGGAAATCAACCAGTCGATTGCCGAGTTGAGCGCGGTGAATACGCAAGTTGCCTCGGCTTCGGAAGAGCAGAATCAGGTGACCTCTGACATCAACCGCAATCTGGGTAACATCTATGAACTGGTGAGCCAGAACGTCACCGGCATTACTCAATCTGCCGCAGCCGCTCAGGAGCTGTCACAGTTGGCAGAGCAGCAGAAGCAGCAGCTAAACTACTTCCGCGTGTAAAACGTTGCCTCCATTTAGCAGACACAAAAAAGCCGCCAACTGGCGGCTTTTCTTTATCCGTATTACTCGTCGTCGACTTTCGGCGCCACTTTCTTCTTCGGAATGAAGACGGAATCACCCACGGCCACGTGGTCGTAGAAACCTTTATCGCGTTTAACCGGTTTCTTCGCAACCTTCTTCGCCTGCGGTTTCGCTTTACTACTTTGCGCTTTAGCCTTGTTCACCGGCTGACGTACTTTCAGACCTTTGAACTTGCCTTCCAAACCGTCCAGCACATCAAATTTAATGTCTTGCTTCAGGTAGGCTTCCACACGTTTAAAGCTGTCCCAGTCTTTCGGGCCAACCAGAGAAACGGCGTCACCTTTGTTACCCGCACGACCGGTACGGCCCACACGGTGGACATACTCTTCGGTGTGTTTTGGCATGTCGAAGTTAATCACGTGCGTCACGTTGGCGATATCCAGACCACGTGATGCCACATCGGTCGTCACCAGAATCTTAAACACCGCACGCTCAAACTGGCTCATGATGGTATTACGCTGCATCTGGTTCAGGTTACCGCTCAGCGCCACCGCTTTGAGTTTTTTCTCGTTCAGTTTGTTGGTCAAACGTTCGGTATCGTCACGGGTAGCGGTGAAGATGATCACCTGACGGTAATCCGCATCATCCAGCACACGCTCCAGTAGCGCTTCTTTATGATCCAAATGGTCACACAGGTAGAAACGTTGCGTGATGTCTTTGTGTTGCTCATTCGCACCACCGACCGCGATGTGCTTGGCATCGTTGAGCATCTCATACGCGATATCGTTGACTTGTGCGTGATCCAGCGTCGCGGAGAACATCAGTGTCTGACGACGACGGTGTTTCGCGGCGTTGTGAATGTGGCGCAATTGCGGCGCAAAACCAAGATCCAGCATGCGGTCTGCTTCGTCCAGAATCAGAGTTTCCAGACCTTCCAGGAACAGAGAACGATGCTCCAGATGGTCAGCCAGACGTCCCGGTGTTGCCACGATGAATTTCGGGCCACGACGCAGTGCTTTTACCTGATCGTTAAAGTTCTCACCACCCGTAATGAGGGTCGCGGTGTAGCTCAGGCCAGCCAGCATCGAGCGCAGCTCACCATACACCTGTTTCGCCAGTTCACGGGTCGGAACCAGAATAACACCTCGCGGATCACGAGCTGACAACGCTTTGGTCTTCAATGCTTTGTGAAGCATTGGCAGCAGAAAGGCTAGCGTTTTACCCGAACCCGTTTTTGAAGAAGCCAGAAGATCTTTTCCGGCCATGGCAACAGGAATGGCCTGCTGCTGGATTTCGGTCGCTTTCTTAAAATCAAAATGTGCCAGAGTCTTCAGTAAGCGATTATCTAAACCTAATTCTTTGAACTGCAAAGGATTCTCCAATATTGTTGTAGCGCCTTATACCGCAAGGCTAAGGTCAAAATAAAAAACGCAGTATGATAGCGCGAATAGTGCACAAATAGATAGAGATCACACAAAATAATCGCTACCCGGCGTTGAATGTACATCTGGTAACGACAGATCTGCTCTCAGCTTTGAGAGTAAACTTCAATTAATTGATTACTGGATAAAATTTTGGATTATTTTGACTTTGCTTAAGTAGGCGAAGATTAAAATAGTGTCTACACTTTAAATCGTCACTATATGGACAAAAAGGTATAGGGCGTAATTTGATAAATGTAAACAAGGAGTTCAATATGAACAAAATGTTAATCGCAGCTGCAGCGTCATCTGTACTTCTACTGGCAGGCTGTGCATCAGGTCCAGACGAAGCAACCACAATGAAACTGGATGAACTTAGCAATCAAGTCAGTCAACTTAGTGATCAAGTTGCGGCGATGAAAAATGACCACAACGCGGTAATGTCTAAGCTAAATGCAACTTCTGATGCAGCAATGGCCGCTCAAGAAGAAGCAGCACGTGCAAACGAGCGCATCGACAACATCGCTCAGTCGTACACCAAGTAAATCTTGTTGAAATAAAAAAGAGTCTGCGAATGCAGACTCTTTTTATTTGCTCAGAAACCGTAACCAGTCAGTCTGTTTCTGTGGCCGAGAAATCCGGGCTGACCACTTCAACGGGCACCCCATTCTGGGCCAGAATCACCGCTCGGGCTTTGGCATCCGATTTATTAAACTCCTGCATCCACCAGCTCAGTTCAATCGGCAGCGCGAGATCTTTTTTACTGCCATCGCTGCGGGTCAGAGGCTCATGCGCTTCGACAAATACGCTGCGATCCGGCTCCAGCGCCACTTTAACCGGTTCATCAATGATACGCACTTTTTCGCCGCGCTGTACCTGTTGGAACAGCCATTCAATGTCTTTCGGATCCATACGAATACAGCCGGAGCTCACACGCATCCCGATACCGAAATCTTTGTTGGTTCCGTGAATCAGGTATTCCCCATTGCCATACCCCAAACGCAACGCGTATTCACCCAATGGGTTATCAGGCCCCGCAGGCACTACAGCCGGCAGTTCGATACCTTTGGCGAGATACTCTTTGCGAATCGATTGCGGTGGCGTCCAGGTCGGGCTTGGCCGTTTCTGGCTGATGATGGTTTCCATCTCTGGCGTGTCACGACCAATACGGCCAATCCCAACAGGGAAAATATGCACTTTATGGATTTGCGGTTCAAAGTAGTACAACCGCAGCTCGGCCAGATTAACAACGATGCCTTCATACGGCACTTTCGGCAGGATTATTTGTGACGGGATCGTCAGCACAAACCCTTCCTGAGGTAAAAACGGGTCGACGCCTTTATTGGCAGCCATCAACGCCAGAAAGCCGACATCGTAACGTTTGGCGATGTCAGACAGCGTTTCGCCTTTCTCAATCACATGATACTGCGTATTGCCGACCATGCTGCTGCCTTCCATCGGGAAGTCATAAGTGGCTGCCCACACATTGGAGGCAAAACTGGCGGCAAGGGCCCCAATCACCAATAACTTACGCAACATGCTCTACATTATCCTTCGCTTCTTTATACAAGCGTAAGGTTACTTCTCTTTCAGCTTTGTGATCAACTATCGGCTGCGGATATAACAGAGAGTTAACACCGGACCATTTCCACGGAGCATGAATGTGCGCTTCAGGCACATTGGCTAATTCCGGAACCCACTGACGAATGAAGCTGCCGCTTGGATCGAATTTCTCGCCCTGAGTAATCGGGTTGAAAATACGAAAATAGGGCTGACCGTCACAACCGGTTGATGCACACCACTGCCAGCCACCATTGTTGGCAGCATAGTCGCCATCAACCAGTTGCTGCATAAAGTAACGTTCACCCCAGCGCCAGTCGATATGCAGATCTTTGGTGAGGAAACTCGCCACGATCATGCGCAGGCGGTTATGCATCCACCCTGTTTGATTGAGTTGGCGCATCGCTGCATCAACAATCGGATAACCGGTTTTACCTTCGCACCAGCGTGAGAATTTGGCCTCATCCTGCCACCATTCAAGCCGCGCTCCCCACTCAAGGAAGTCTTTGCTCTTTGACAGCTTTGGTTCAAACACCAACAAGTGTTGATAGAACTCACGCCAGATGAGCTCACTCAGCCAGGTTTGGGCACCTTCCGACAAAACGCCCATCTCAGTTTCAGCATAAACGCGCGCAATACACTGCCGTGGTGACAACGCGCCGATCGCCAGATACGGAGATAATGCACTGGTCCCCGCTTTGGCCGGAAAATCGCGCTGCTGTTTATAGTCGTCCAGCTGTTCCTGACAAAAGGCGCGCAAGCGGCGGCGCAGAGTGTCAAAATCCACTGGCCACAATTCGCTGCTGATGCGAGGGTGTGTAAACGGCTGCGCGGCATTCCAGACCAGAGCTTGCAGATCATCAGGCAGCGCGTGCTCTGGCGCTGCGCGGCTGGCACGAATAACCGGCGGAGTGAACTGGGTAAGCCAGGCGCGTTTAAACGGAGTGAACACTTTGAAATATTCCCCCTGTTTATTCAGCACACTGCCCGGCGCCATCACGCACTTGTCATTAAACGACTGCCAGTCGATGCCATGCTGCTGCAGACGTTCCGCTGCCAACGCATCACGCTTTTGCTCGTTGAGCTCATAGTCGCGGTTTGCCAGTACTTGGTTGGCACCTGATGCCACAGCCACTTGCTGCACCGCATCAACCGAATCGGCAAAGGTCGCCACTTCACGATAGAGCAACGGCACATTAAGCGCAGACAACTCTTCCTGCAGGGCAAACAGGCGACGATAAATCAAGTCAGCCTGAATGGGTGCCAGATCGTGCTGTTGCCACTGCTGAGGCGTAGCCACAAACAGCGCACACACAGGTTCGCCGCTGATCAGTGCCTCATTGAGAGCCGCGTTATCCACCGCACGCAGATCGCGGCGTAACCACACCAGTTTCATTGTCTGCTCCTAATCGTTGGCCAGCGTTTGCAGTACATCGGACAAAAATAGCTGGTCTCCAAACTGCGCTGCCAAACGTTGCTTGGCCTGCCATTGGTTTTCCGCTAAGCCGCGATGTGAGAACAGCGCCACCGCGTTGTAGGCTGCCAATGATTCATGTTCAGCCAGCCCCGTCATGTCTTCGACGCCGTCTAACAATGTAACGTTATAGCCCTGCTCAGCCCACGTGACAGCCCACAGCCAGGCCAGCAGGCTGCCAGATGGGTCAAAACTCACAACCAGACATTTGCCCTTGTGCGCCGCTTTATTTTCCGATTCAAGAATGGTCGAGAGTTTGCTTAGCATGATGCCGTTGAGCAGCCCTTTCTGCAGCGAACGCAGCGGTCCTTTGACTTTTTCTAATGCGTCAATCACTGGCAGTACAAACTGACGTTCAACGATGTCGAGCGGGTACTCCTTCATCACCGTGCCAATTACATTCTCGGCTTTGCCGCGGTTGAGTTGTGCCAGCGCACTGAGCAGTGCTTCGCACTCTTCCAATTCAGCGTGCAGTTCAGGTTCGTTGCCCACCTCAGCCGCATTGCCTTGCAGCAGTTGGCTCACTTTACCAATCGACACCCCTTTAAGCAGCCAGCTTTGGATCTGGCGAATGGTCTGAATGTCGTGGTCGGTATAAAGGCGATGCCCTTTGGCCGTGCGCTGCGGCTGAACCAAGTTGTAACGTCGCTGCCAGGCGCGCAGTGTAACCGGCTTCACTCCGGTGATTTCTGACACTTCGCGAATGGCATACAACTTCTCTTCACAAGCCATAACGTAATTTCAACTCCTGAGGATGAGGATCCAGATAGCGCTGCTTACTCAGATACGCATCGGGATACATGGATAAATAGTGTTTGATTAAGGTCAGCGGCGCCAGCAGTGGCAAGGTACCACGTCGGTAATCGTGAATCAGTTGTGCCAGTTCGGATTTTTGTTCCCGGCTCAGTGAACGCTTGAAATAACCTTGCAGATGCATCAGCACATTGGTGTGATTTCTGCGGCTGGCGCGATAAGTCAGCGCCTGCATCAGCCCCAAGCGATACTCGGTAATGAACTCTTCCACAGAGTAGCGACTGACATTGGCGACTAAACGCCCGAGCGATTGATAAGAAAGCGGATGATGCGCCATCAAGGATAATTTGTAGCGGGTATGAAACTCCACCACTTTGCGCGCCGTCGGTTCATCGCCCAGCGTACGGTAGAAGTCGTCGAGACAGAACACACGAGTAATGAAATTTTCGCGCAGCACAGGATCATGCAAGCGCCCATCTTCTTCAACGGGTAACCAAGGCATCGCCGTGCGCAGTTTTTGGGTGTATAAGCCGACTCCCTCTTTTTCCGCGCCATGCTCTTTGTACACTTTGACTTTTTCCATTCCGCATGTCGGTGACTTGGCGCAAACGATATAGCCGCGCAGGTTGAACTGCTGTAGCTGCGCGACTTTTGCCTCGGAAAACGCCAGCAGCGTATCAGTGTGATCGCGGCTTGCGTCTTTGGTTTCCACCAATGCAATGCGCTCTTCATTCGAAACAAGGCGAATCGTCGGACGAGGCACAGGTAGCCCCATCTCCACTTCCGGACACACAGAGACAAACTCAAAGTACGGTGCCAGCTCCTCTGTCACAAACTGACTCCGTTTGTGCCCGGCATCAAAGCGAACTTTCTCACCGACAATACAAGCGCTGACTCCGACACGAATGGCTGTTGATTCCATACTCGCCTCCAACTTATACAAATGAAAACTTTGTATAACATATAGCACGAGCCATTAATCTTGTACAAACTAATTTTTTGTACAAACAATTTTCAGCGGCCAACTAAACGTTTTCCCGAATCGATTGCCTTACCACTTTCAACACATTTAGTTATCAATAACCACAACCCAGCACGACTAGACTCATTTTGTGACAAACTTCTCAAGGATCCTTGGGGTAACTGGCTAGTATTGCCGCAACAGATGATTCATCAGTCAACAGAAACCGTAATTTATCTCGGTAACCCATTTGACTGACCTACTTTGGAGAGAAACGATGGCAACCCCACACATTAACGCACAACCTGGTGATTTCGCTGATACTGTGCTGATGCCAGGTGACCCGCTACGCGCTAAATTCATTGCTGAAACTTACCTGGAAGACGTAAAGCAGGTATGTGACGTTCGCAATATGTTTGGTTACACCGGCACATACAAAGGCAAAAAAGTGTCTGTGATGGGCCACGGTATGGGTATCCCATCTTGCAGCATCTACGTACACGAGCTGATTGCAGAATACGGCGTGAAAAACATCATCCGTATCGGTAGCTGTGGTGCTGTACGTGACGACGTTAAACTGATGGACGTTGTGATCGGCATGGGTGCTTCGACCGATTCCAAAGTAAACCGTATCCGTTTCAGCGGCCACGATTTCGCAGCGATTGCCGATTACGACCTGCTGGAAACCGCCGTTAACCAAGCTCGCGCGCACAACGTACCCGTAAAAGTGGGCAACGTGTTCTCCGCCGATCTGTTCTACACACCAGAACCTGAAATCTTCGAAAAAATGAAGAACCTGGGCATCCTGGGTGTGGATATGGAAGCCGCTGGCATCTACGGTGTTGCCGCAGATCTTGGCGCACGTGCACTGACCATTCTGACGGTTTCTGACCACATTCTGCGTGGCGAAAAACTGAGCTCAGAAGATCGTCAAAAATCATTCCACGATATGATGCAAGTGGCGCTGGAAACCGCCATCAATATCTAATTTGACGACTCAACATCCGCAGCCGGGTCACCGACCCGGTTGCCAGAATTACCCCGAGGGGGCGATCGTGTCTAACGACCAATTACCGGCGGATGCTGATGGTTTACAGCTCAACTTTTGTAAAACATTGGCGTGTGACAACTTTGGCTTGAGTGATGCAGAACGTTATGTTTTGCAGCGTGCGAACCCCAAGCGTCCAACGATGGTTTGTCGTGAATGTGGAGCTTTCCCCCCCTTACTTAACAACCGCGAAGTGTTAAACGAACTGCATCGTCTGCGTCAGTTACACAGCGAGGGATTGCCTGCGTGTCGGAATAACGACTGCGCGAACTTCGGCTTGTCGGTTCATACGCACAAACATCTCTACCATGCCTTTGGTTACAGTGGCGATCGTCAACGCTACCGCTGTAAGCAGTGCCAGTCGACTTTCGTTGATAAATGGTCCGGCGCCAATAAAAAGCTCAGTTTTCAAGAGACCTTGCTCGGTCTGCTCTTTATGGGCTACTCCGTGCGCGAGATCTGTCGCAAGCTCAGCATCAATCCGAAAACCTTCTATGATCACGTGGATCACATTGCCAGCCGCTGCCGACGTAAACTGGCGATGATTGATGCCCGCTGGGTGAACCATGCGGATTCATTCCAGTTTGCCTCCCGTTATATGCCCCTCCAGCCTCGCAGCAACAACGGCGTATTGTGGATTGCAACTGGCGATGCGCGCACTGGCTACATTCTTTGTCAGCACGTGAACTACTCTGCGCAGGAAGAACCAGCCGGGAGTGCCGATCACAATCCTTACGACTACCCTGCGCGATTTGTTTCGCGTGAGCACTCCGCCGAAGCCAATCTGCCCGTTCCACCGCTATCACCTGTACTGCGTAAGCGCATCGATCAGAAATACCAAACCATTCTGGCACGAGGTAATGTGGAAGACCCTATGGGCAACCTCACCTCGTTCCATTATCCGTCCAAAGGGGCGCTGATTCGTCCACCGTATACCTCCTACGCCCACTATCTGCATGTACTGGATATGTGTGAGAGCGAAAAACGGGTTTCGATTTTCATGCCTCAGGATCCGGTACTACGTTCTGCGGCGCTCAGCGTTTGTCTGCCGCGTATCCGCAACAACACCGTGGATCTGATGTACGTGGAAGAGGACAGCGGCTGGAATTCGGAGCTGAATTTCAACAAAATCGACATTGTGCTGATGGGATGGTGGCGCGACCGCTGGGCGATTGCCAGCCAGAATCAAGGCGACAAGGGGATCTGTTATCTCGCCGGAAGCAACGCCGATCCGCAGCAGTGGCTGCAATCGGCTTCCATTCGCCAGATAGAGTTTTACCAACAACGTTTCCAGTTGCTGTTTGAGTCGTTCATCAACGAACCACGACGCAAACTGCGTCCGGGTGGCCTACAACCGCTGCTGGATATTTTCCGCGCCTGGCACAACCTTTGTTATCAAGATAAACAAGGATTTACCGCCGCTCAGAATCTGGGCGTCACTCAGCACCCACTGACGCTGAAAGAACTTTTATCCTAAACGTTTTGGCGATTTGTCTAGCATTAAAATGTGAACTAAGGTCAATAAATGCTTAGACGAATTGTAAATAAACTCAATTTATTGCAGTAATGGATGCGAAAAATTAGCAGCTCAATATAATGAGTCTGTCGTTTGGACCGTAACGCCAAGGATTATGCAGTTTGGATAAAAGCCAGTACCTTCTCGAACTCGAAATCGACCAGCTCAGGCATCGCATAGAATCTGAACCGCAGCAAGTCCTGGCGGTGGCGGAACAATGTCTGAGCCGAGCAACGCAACTCGGGTTTTCAGACGGTATTCTGCAGTCTCTGATCATCATGTCGCGCTGCCTATGGTGCAATATGGATTATCGCCGCGGCCTCAAAACCATCAAACAAGCATTCACCTACCAAAACAGCCTCGACACTGACGACTACTTGCCCGAAATTCTCCACGTGCATGCACTGCATTTCTGGGGGCAAGCCAAATACTATACTGCTCAGCAATTCTGGATTAATGCCCTGGAACAGGCCGCCTTGGTCGATGAAAACGAAATTCTCATCGAGTGTCTGATTGGTCTGGGCAATGTGTGGCGCATTACTAATGAATACAAGCTTGCGGCATCAACCCACGAGCTCGCCGTTAAAGTCGCCAACAACACCCGCATTCACTGGCTGGAAGGCAAAGCGCGCATTCTGTGGGCTTGGGACCTGTACTTGCTGGAGCAATACGTCGACATGCTCACCGTGCTGGATGGTGCCGAAGAAGTGCTACGCGGCCATTCGGATCGCACGTGGCAAGCGGAAGTGTGGGATTTTCGTGGCTTGGCGCTGCTGGGTCTCGAACGCTTGGCAGATGCTGAAGACGCCACCCAGCGCGCCCACGAACTGGCGGTCAAACACGATCTAGTGTGGATGAAAGCGCACTCTTACATCAGCCGCGCGCGACTGGAGCTGCTGCGCAAAAATCTCGACAAAGCGAGTGAGCTGCTGCATGCAGCTGAAGTATCCGCAGAGAAGTTTGACAACGGTGAATTGCTGTCTCAAATCTGCTTTCAGCAATCCAGAGTGGCTGAAGAGAGCGGGGATTTTAAAAGTGCACTGGAAGCTTTTCGCAAATATCGCAAGTTTTCCATCACTATGCTGCGAGAGCAGACGATTCTGGTCGGTCGCGACAAAGCTCGCGCCTCGAAACGACAGATGGAGCAGCGGGCGCGCAAACTGATTAACCGGGTGCGCAGCCAACACGAGTACGATCCGGAAAAACATCTGTCCAACGTGGTGTCCGAAACCTATTGGTGGGAACAGATGATGGAGTTCAAAGCCGAATTGCAACACTCCAGCCATTCGGTGATTGTGATTCAACACCGCGACCCACATTTTCTCGATGTGTGCACAGAACTGGTTCACTCGTTGTGTGCGCACAACGATTTGCTCTCGCGGATCAGCAGCCAGCGTCTTGGCTTACTACTGGCTGAGAAGGATGAGGCAGCAGAGCAGGTTTACCAGACTTTGCTGAACATGATCGAAATTTATCCTTGGCAGCGCAAAGAGTTGAGCGGCGAGATGCCCAATGTCACGCTGCACAGCATTCTCAGTTTCCCGTTTACCCTCGAACAGCTCGAAGAGATGTCATTACAGGAAGAGTCGTATGGAAGTCCTACTCAATAAGATTCAAGATGCCGGGCTGGATGCGACTGCTGTCTCAGGGGATGAGGCGATCAATTTCTGGAATCATGTGCGCCAGCATATTGCGACCACGCCGGAAGAAAAGGCGCTCAGCCTGACGTTCAGCGCGGAATACCACGCCGAAATGAATCGCCTTCAAGAAAGTATCGACGAGCTCAGTGCGGCACTGAAGTTGTTGTCAGGTAGTCAGCATATTGAGCTTATCCTATCGCTGAAAAACAGTTTAAGTGATCGTCTGGTCGAGCACGGCGATTACAACGCCGCTCTCAACGAATATGTTTCTGCCTCCAATCTCGCGGTAGAACATGGTTTCATTGATGACTATGTACTGGCGATTTTAGGTATGGGCAACCTGTGTGATGCCTATGGCGACCATAACCGAGCGCTACGTTACTACCAAAAAATCGACAGCATCGACCACGCTATTTCCAGCCGCTCGCTACGTCTGCGCTACAAACTCTATATGTTGGCGTGCTACCTGTACTTGCGCCGTTTTACGGCCGCCAACGATCTGATCAAGGAGTGTGAAGAGCTGAGTATTCTGGTCAGCGACAAAACGCTGAGCGGTCAAATTCTGCTTTATCAGGCAAAACTGTATCGTGAGCAAGGCAAGTTGGCGCAGGCCATCTCGACGCTGAGTAATGTGCAGTACACCTTGGGCAACGTGCATTCGACTTGGCTGTCGAACATGATCCGGATTGAAAAAGTATATTGCCTTGTAGAGATGGAAAAGCCTCATTTCTCCACTTTCCTTCTGGAGTCAACAGAGAAGCGTCTGCCTAAGTTGGTTGCGCCGATTCTGGAAAAGCGCCTGTATGAAGCGTTCAGTCATGTATGCGAGCGTCAGGGCTTGTATCAAAAAGCGCTGACCTACGAGAAAAAGGGCTTTCAAATCGAATCCGATTTGATGAAACACATTCCGATTGGAGAGCTGGGCGCCACTCAGCTGCGTCGTCTGTCGCGCTTTGAATTACAGTTAAAACTGATCCTCTCAGAGCTGGAAAACCGCGAACTCAAAGAGACCACGGAAAATCAGAAAAACACCGTAGCACAGCTGCAACAGGACGTATTTACCGACCCGATGACCCGGCTGCACAACCGACGCTGGCTGGAAGTAAAACTCAAAGACCTGCTGCTTAACGAAGCTTCATTTGCATTTCTGGTTGTCGATATTGACCATTTTAAATCCATCAATGATGAGCTGAGCCATTTGGTGGGAGACAAAGCCATCGTCAATGTCTCGAATGAAATCGCGAACTACTTCGATTTCCAAGGCACCTCTTGCATCCGCTTTGGTGGTGAAGAGTTTCTGGTCATTCTGGAAAACGCAACACTGGAAGAAGCCACTAAACATGCGGAAGCGTTTCGCGAGCGCATCTACCAGTTTAACTGGCCGGAGATTCTCGGCGAGCGCGGCCTGACCGTCAGTATCGGCATTACTTTGCATCGTGACGGTGAGAATACGCAACGCACGTTTTACCGCGCAGACAAAGCACTTTACCGGGCCAAAGCAAATGGCCGGAACCAAGTCTGCACAGAATAGTCTCACCACTCTGGCGACACGAGGTTGCAGTGCCGCCACTTGCATTCCCACTCTTGGATGTGAAGCATGGCCCAAATTAGCGTCATTATTTACGTTATTTGGTCATTTTATTCAGATTAAATCACTAAAACTTGTTTAATATAAATAGGTGTTATCTCTCATGATTACGCCCACTTTTCTTACTTGGTTACAAGGACTCTTTCATGTTTTTAGATTATTTTGCCCTCGGGGTATTAATCTTCGTTGCCTTGGTTATTTTTTACGGCATTATCGTCATCCACGACATCCCTTATGAAATATCCAAAGAGCGCAACCATCCGCATCAGGATGCGATTCACGTTGCGGGCTGGGTCAGCCTTTTCACGCTTCATGTCCTGTGGCCATTTCTCTGGATTTGGGCAACGCTGTGGCGCCCGGATCGCGGCTGGGGTTTTGCCAAACTACAAGAAGAACAACACGATATTCATCACCGCGTCGATGAACTGATCGACGAAATCGCGGCACTCAAGGCCGAAGTAGCGGCTCTCAAACAGCCTAAAACCAGCGCGCAACCGTCGGAAAAGAATGAGGAGCACAACTAATGGATTTACTACTCATTCTGACCTACACCGCTATCTGTATCGCGATTTTCAAAATCTTTAAAATTCCGCTCAACAAATGGACGGTGCCGACCGCGGTGCTTGGCGGCGTGGTGCTGATCGGTACGCTGATCCTATTGATGAACTACAACCATCCGTTTACCTCAATTGGTGGGCAGGTGTATAACACCACACCTATCGTTTCGAGCGTGCGTGGTAAAGTTATCGAAGTCGATGTCGAACCGAACACACCGCTGCATAAAGGTGATATTCTGTTCAAACTCGACCCAGTGCCGTTTGAAGCCGCAGTCGTTCAGAAGCAAGCGGCGCTGGCGGAAGCGGAGCAAGATGTGCTGAGACTGGAGTCTGCATACAAGCAAGCGACGGCATCGACAGTAAAAGCCGAAGCTGAACGCGATAAAGCCAAACGCGAAGCCGCTCGTTACGAGAAAGGCTACAAGCGCGGCGCATTTACCGCGCAACAGGTCGATACCACTCGTCAGGCTTACAAATCCGCTCAGGCTGCACTGGAAGTCGCTCAGGCTTTGGAAAATGAAGCGAAACTGGCATTTGAATCTCAGATCGACGGTGAGAACACCACGGTTGCGCGTATCCGTGCAGAATTGACACAAGCTCAGTTTAATCTCGATGAGACCGTCGTTCGCGCGCCGACCGATGGCTACGTCACCCAACTGGCCCTGCGCCCGGGTATGATGGCGGTTCCGCTGCCTCTGGCTCCGGTGATGACCTTTGTGCATACCGAAGAGAAATACTACGTAGGTGCATTCCGCCAGAACTCTCTGCAACGCCTGCATCCGGGTTTTGAAGCAGAATTTCTGTTCCGCGCACTGCCCGGCAGAGTGTTTAAAGGTGAAGTGGTTGAAGTCATTCCCGCGATTGCAGAAGGCCAGATTCAGGCACGAGGTTCACTGCTTGGCACTCAGGCGCTGAATACTCAGGGCCGCGTGTTGGTGAAACTGCGCATCACTGATAACATGAGTGAGTTCAACCTGCCACTGGGTACCAATGCCGAAGTGGCGGTATACTCCGATACCTTTGAGCATGTATCCATCATGCGTAAAGTGTTGATTCGTATGAAGAGCTGGCAAAACTACCTCTATCTGGATCATTAATCCGGACTGACAAAAAAACCGCCGAACTTCGGCGGTTTTTTCTTATCCGTGAGAACGTCAGCTCCAGCGCAGCACACGCACTTCGTTACCCTCTTCCGGCTGACGCGGAATGTTCAGCGACAGCACAAAAGAAACACCCGCCATGCCGGCGCCAATAAAGAATACCGCTGCCGGCGATACCAGCCACAACAACCCGAAGCTGACCGGAATCACGACGGCGGCAATGTGGTTGATGGTAAAAGCCACACCGGCGGTAGATGCCATGTCAGCCGGATCGGCGATCTTCTGAAAATAGGTTTTCACCGCCAACGCCAGCGCAAAAAACAGATGATCAACCACATACAGCCCAGCGGCCCAGTGCGCATCGGTAACCAGACCATATCCGACGAACACCAGAATCAGTCCCGTGTACTCAAACAACAGCGCTTTCCGCTCCCCGACCACACCGATAAAACGACCGATACGTTTGGCAAACAGGAAGTTGAATACGTAGTTGATCAGGAATAACAACGTGATATCAGCAGCCGTATAGCCAAATTTTTCCACCATCAAAAAGCCCGCAAACACGGTGAAAATCTGACGGCGCGCGCCGCTCATGAAAGTCAGCGCGTAATAGAGCCAGTATCGCTTGCGCAGCACCAACTTTTTATTTTGCGGGGTTTCCGATTTAAACTCCGGAAACGCAAAAGCAATCACGACCACCAGCGCAAACGCCACACCACCAGTAATGCCATACACCCATTTAAAACTCAGTTGCAGTTGTTCCAACATCACCCACAGTGCGCCGTAGGTCAGCAGCGACGCCAATGCACCGACTGAAATCAACTTGCCGAGCATCTCCGGCGCTTCATCTTTCTTCAACCACTGCAGCGACAGCGACTGCTTCAGCGTCTCGAAATAGTGAAAGCCGGTCGACATCAACAATGTCGTCAGCAACAATCCGGTCAGTGTCGGGAACAGGCCAGTAATCGCCGTACCAATTGTCAGCATTCCCAGCGACAAGACCAAAAAACGTTGCTCACGAATGAACAGCAGCACAAACACCGCCGTAAAAGACAAAAAGCCGGGGATCTCCCGCACGCTTTGCAGCAGGCCGATATCGGCACCGTTAAAGTTGGCTTTCTCGATCACGAAATTGTTGAGCAGTGCCATCCAGCTGGAAAACGCAATGGGCACAATAATGGATATGATCAGCAGAAAGTTTTGTGGCGTACGCCAAGTCTTCGCTTCCATGAGAATTATTATCATCCTTATCAATCGGATTGCCAGTTTACCCAAACTTATCTCCGGTGTAACCTTTTGTAACACATCCTTCTTTTCCAGCGTGTCGTCGCAACGGCACCATAAGGTGATAACGCTGAATTCCGAGGTTTCGTATGCAGGTTCGTTTTGCCACCGCCAACTTATTGAACTATCTCGCTCCGCCTAATGCCTTCTATGAGTTCAACAACATCTATGAGGCTACACAGTGGCAGCAAAAACAGCGTTGGCTGAATCATAAACTGATTGAGCTGAATGCTGATGTGATTGGCTTCCAGGAGATTTTCAGTGCCGACGCCTTGCGTGAGCAGATGCATGATCTGGGCTATCCATACTTCGAAGTCATTGACACGCCGCAGGTCAGCGATGACTACATTTACTCGTCTCCGGTTGTTGGCATTGCCTCACGTTATCCACTCAGCGACGTTGTCGCGGTGGACGCCGTACAGCCGGACTTTCAGTTTCACCGCAAACCGCTTCGCGCAACGGTGCATCATCCGGCTCTGGGTCATATCGATGTGTATGTGGTGCATTTCAAATCTCAGCGCCCGATGCTCAATGAGCCGCAAAGTGACGACTTGATGAATGCCTGGCAGCAAGAATTGTACGGCCGTTGGCAGTCGACAATACAGCGCGGACAAGAAGCACACCTACTGCACAAAGCGATCGTACAGCGTAAGCAACAAAGCCGTCATCCGGTGGTGTTGATGGGGGATTTCAATCAGGTACTGAGCAGCATTGAATTTTCCGCTTTGCGTTCCACCCATCGTTTCCGCCAGCCAGATAGCTTCGCACCGCTTATGCCGTATCATCTTTTTGACAGCTGGGAACTGTTTAGCCACTCGCGTGACGAGCTACGTAAACCGACCCATTACACTGGCGCTTCCGGCCAGGTACTCGACTACATTTTGCTGTCGAGCGATTTCAGCCGTGAAGCCGATTATCCGGTCGCTTTAGTGTGTGACTTTCACGTGGAAGATCAGCATCTGATCAATCCGCACTTTGAGACCGATCGGTATGCCAGCGATCACGCACTGGTCGCCATCACCTTGCAGTGCGCCAAATCATCCGGCATTTGAAATTTATATGCATCCAAGTGCTTTTCATTTCTTGCGTAACTCGTTAGATTGGTTAAAAAACAACAGATAAAAAGAAGGAAAGCATGGAAATTCATATTCGGCCAACAGAAGTCAGTGATGCACGCGCACTATGCGATATTTATTCTCAACCGAAAGCACAGCGAGAAACGCTGCAATTACCCCATCCATCAGTAGCCATGTGGCAGAAACGACTGGAAACCATCCCCGCTGGCGTATTCAGTTTTGTGGCTGAGGTGGATGGCCGCGTCGTGGGTAATATCGGTATGCAGGTTTCGCAACGTGAACGCACCGCCCACTGCGCCAGTTTTGGTATTGGCGTGCATGACGAATTTCACGGTCACGGCATTGGCAGTCAACTGATTGAAACCGTGCTCAATCTGGCCGACAACTGGCTTAACATCAAACGCATTCAAATCGAAGTGAACAGTGATAACGCAGCGGCTATCGCATGTTACAAGAAGTTCGGGTTTGAAATTGAAGGCGAAGCAAAATGCTCGGTATTTCGTGAAGGCGAGTTTATCAGCACCTATTACATGGCGCGCATCAAAGCCTGATTGAGGCAACGACACTTCCCGGGGTTTGTCACTATACTTACAGCAGTGAACGTAAGGAGTGGCAAACCCATGGACTTTGTCGAAATGATGCGTTTACGCGGTCAGGCCGCTGAGAATATTTATTTTGCCCAGCGTGACCGCGAGTTGATCGATGAGCTGCACGCTCACCCGGAAAAGCTGCAAAAATCCGCCCCAGATCCGAGTGATAGTGCAACCGATGAGCACAGCGATTCAAACAGCAATCAAGCGCGGTGACGCAGATGCTGCCATTGAGCATTGCGGGTCAGATAGTGATCCACATAGCTGCATACTGGCACAATCGTCTGGCCTTGCTGCTCAATAAGCGGTAACACTGCCTCCATCATCACCTTTCCGTACCCTTTGCCTTGCAGGCTATCCGGCACGCGTGTTGAGGTAATATACAGCACGTCGTCTTCTTGCTGATACTTCACCACCGCGTACTCCTCACCTTCTAAATGCACTTTAAAACAGTGGTTTTGTGCATCATGTGTCACTTTATGTTCCATCTAAGCTCCAAATTTGATAATTAACTCAAATAAATTGTGGCAGAACTGAATTGAATCTCCCGGTATCAAATCATAAAATCGTTAAATCTGCAGGAAAAATAAAAATAAAGCAGTACGTTATACGGAGAGATCAATGCGTTCACAGTCAGTAGCTACCCAACCGGAGACCGGAAGTTCCAAATCGAACTCACGGCATAAAACCGTTTCCACGCTTAATAGCACCGATGCTCTGGCTATGGTCGAACACGGCAGTGAGCTGACGTTGAGCATCACAACGCCAGTCGGTACCAAATTCATCTGTAAGACCCCTTTTATTGGTACCCATTCCGACACTTACCTGCTGATAGAAATTCCTGAAATTTCCAGTGATGATCTCGCCTACTTCTTTCAGGAAGGCTTCTGGATTAACGTTCGTGCGATTTCACCGCGTGGTGAAGGCGCGATGCTGCATTTTCGCAGCCAGTTGCTGCATATCCTGCACGAGCCAGTCGCGCTGGCGATGCTCTCGATTCCCAACACCATGCAAGTCACTCAGCTGCGCAAAGAACCGCGTTATGAAGTGAACCTGTCGGGCAAGGTGCATCAAAGTGAACGTAAATCAGAATGTGAAGTGCGGGATCTGTCGAAAAGCGGCTGCCGTTTTATCACCGCGCCACTGGGCCGCTCCTACCAAGTCGGGGATCTGGTTTCGATTGAAATCTTTGCCGACAAGCGTGGATCCAAAGTGTTTGCCCCGTTGGTCGGACGTATCTGTAACTTACAGCGCTCCATGCACTACGCACGGTACGGACTTGAGTTCAATGAGCAAGGCCGTACTAACGCCAAGAATCTGCTGAGCCAGCTCAAGTTCAATGGCACCAAACTGACGCTTAATATTGAATAGGGTTTATCGCCCTTAGCATTAAAAAAGGCTCTGCATTGCAGAGCCTTTTTCTTTATCCCAGAAAAGAGATGTAGCCTTGCAGGATAATCAGATTCACGATGTCGATAAAGAATGCGCCGACAATCGGAACAACCATAAAGGCTTGAGGTGAAGGTCCGTACCTGTTGACCAGCGAGCCCATATTCATGACTGCCGTAGGCGTGGCACCGAGGCCAAATCCACAGTGACCGCCCGAGATCACGGCCGCATCATAGTTGGCGCCCATCACCTTAAATGTCACGAAGTAAGCAAATATCCCCAGCACCGCCGATTGAACGGCCAATATCACCAGGAAAGGGATGGCCAAGTCGAAAATGTTCCACAGTTTAAGGCTCATCAAAGCCATGGCCAGAAACAGTGACAACGACACGGTACCAAGAATATCGACCGTTTCAGTATCCAGTTTATGAGCTTTGGTCACTTGCAGCACGTTGGTAATAAACACACCGATGAACAGTGCGTAAACAAAGTCCGGAATCATCAACCAACGGATATTCAATGCTTCGACCCAACGTTCCAGATACTGCGCGCCTGTCACACAAATCAGCAGGACGAACAACACTTCAATCACCTTTTTAGAGGTCACTTTGTCTTCTTCGTACTCGTTGTAGGTCACCAGCTCCGGGAAACGGCTGTGCGCTTGCGTACCTCGGCCATATTCAGATTCAAAGTTGTGCTTATCGATCAGTTTTTTCGCCACCGGGCTACCAATCAAACCACCCACGATCAAACCAAACGTCGCCGAAGCCATCGCGATTTCCAGCGAATTGCTTAAGCCATAGGTTTCGCTGAAGGTCTGCGACCAGGCAGCTCCCGTGCCGTGACCACCGGATAACGTAATTGAACCCGCAATCAGCCCCATC
The DNA here is from genome assembly GCF_016464285.1 of Vibrio sp. bablab_jr001. Taxonomy (NCBI): domain Bacteria; kingdom Pseudomonadati; phylum Pseudomonadota; class Gammaproteobacteria; order Vibrionales; family Vibrionaceae; genus Vibrio; species Vibrio sp. bablab_jr001. Next base: position 49,286 of record NZ_JACDWZ010000082.1, on the reverse strand, counting down.
AGGGGATCCAGCCCTAACGCCGTTGCGAGCGTCACGCCTACGCCATTCTGAATGATGATAAAGAAGGAAGCGACAGCAAGAAACAGGAAGACTTTGGCGCCACCTTTGACCAGTTGAGTGTAGTTTGCCGCCAAGCCCACAGTACTGAAAAACATCAGCATAAAGGTGTTTTGTAAAGGCAGAGAGAATTCCAGATCAATCCCATTGAAATGCAAAATCGTGATCAGAATAGCGACCAGCAGACCGCCCACAATGGGTTCAGGAATGTTGAATTTTGTCAGGACTGGCAACTTGGCATTGATGAAATGCCCGATAAACAGCACGCTGATGGCAATCAGGAAAGATTCCAGCGCACCCACGGAGATAATGTGATTCATATAACCTCTTATATTCACACTCATCTTCCTTAATGAGTTACGAGCGACCCCGCCGAGCAGCGGCGCTCAAATAAACGACCATACCGGTGTCGTTATAGAAAACCTCTTAGTTGTGACAAAACGTCACGTCTCTGTATCAATGTTTAAGTGAGAACTGGTTCACTGAGCCGTATTCGTCAGTGAACTGAGGATGTGGAGTGGTGCTATCATACCTAACCAGAAAAAAAAGAGCCAATCGCAAAACCGCGATTGGCTTATGTATGATGTGAACAAAAATCTATTCACTAACAACGTCAGTTGGCTAGGTGACCCTCGGCTTTAAGAAGGGTCGAAATGAATTATGCATTAAGCGTGCCATCTTTAAAAGTCCTTTTTTTGGGCTGAATAACACAGTTCCTGAGAAAACCCTGACTTATTTTTTGCAAATTGATAATTGCAATTTGCAAAAAATGATCATACTGCATAATCATGTAATTGCTTATAAAGGTGCGAATGAAACTTTTACGGATCCACATTTATCGATCGGATTTGGCTGGATTTTTTGGTTATACTGCACACTTCAGTTGGTTCGAATAAGGTTCTCAATGAATTACTTTAGTACGTTTTTGAAAGGCATGGCGATGGGCGCGGCGGATGTCGTCCCTGGTGTATCTGGCGGTACCATTGCTTTTATCACCGGCGTCTACGATACCCTGCTCGAAAGTATCCGTCGGGTAAACCCTAGCTTATTACGTTTGTGGAAACGAGAAGGGTTTGCCGCAGCGTTTCGTCATATTAACGGCTGGTTTCTTATCGCTTTGTTCGGCGGCATTTTCACCAGCATTCTGACGCTGGCAAAACTGATTTCCTGGTTGCTCGTGACCCACCCGATTCCTATCTGGTCGTTCTTCTTTGGCCTGATACTGGTCTCGGTTTATCACGTACTCAAACAGATAGAGCAGAAAAGCTTATCGCGCTGGGCGCTGCTTCTGGTCGGAGTGGCCTTTGCCTATTCCATCACTGTCTTGAAACCACTCGAAATGGAGTTCACCAGCCTCAATGTGCTGATCGCGGGCGGTATTGCCATCTGCGCCATGATTCTGCCTGGCATTTCGGGCAGTTTCATTCTGCTGCTGATCGGTATGTACACACCCGTTCTGGGCGCGGTGAAATCGCTTCAGGTCGACATTCTCAGCTTGTTCCTGCTTGGCTGTGTGATTGGTTTGCTGAGTTTCTCGCACGTATTGTCCTGGTTGCTCAAGCACTACCGCGATATTACGCTTTCCTTCCTGACCGGACTGATGCTGGGTACCCTGCCGAAGATCTGGCCATGGAAAGAGACCGTCAGTTGGCGTACCAACTCACATGGAGAACAGGTTCCGCTGCTGCAACACAACCTCAGCCCGCTTGATTTCGAGGCTATCACCTCACAACCGGCACAACTTGGTATCGCCATCGTACTGATGCTGTGTGCAATACTGCTGGTATTGGGGTTAGAAAAATTCGCTCAGACACACGACGTGTAACGCGCTAAAACGCAAACAAAAGGTGGCTTTGGCCGCCTTTTTTGTTTGCTTGACTGCCAGCACAGTTTTCTCCTTCCTTTCCAGTCAGTTAAAGTGACCTATGCTACCATTCCCCTTTCTCCGTTGCCGGCCTGCAGCCCCTGCTCATCTCATGAAATGTCGCAGTGCTACCTTATTTCACGCAACGGATAGGCTATCAGGAAGGAATATGCGCAGAGTCGTTCGATTTGTTGTTGTGGTTATCGCTTTACTGGCGGGGTTCTTCGCCAATGATATTGTCCACTATTTTCAGAACCCAGCGCCAGCCAGAGCCCTGAAGAGTTACTGCCACCTGTCCAGCCAAGCGTGTGAGCAGGATGGTGTCAGTATGACGCTGGCACAAGATACGGCTCATCCATTGGTTGCCACTCCACTTGATGTTGAATGGCCAGACAGCAAAGCCGAGACACTGCTGCTGACGCTGGAAGGATTAGAGATGGACATGGGACAGGCGAAGTTTGTTCTGAAACGCTCAGCCAACGGGCATTACGCCGCAGATTTGATGTTGCCGGTTTGCACCACCGACAGCATGACGTGGGTCGGAACATTGACGGATGGGAATAAAACAGTTTATCCCGCAATAAGGATGCAAAGATGAGTAAGAATTGGTCGTTGATTTTGGTGGTGGCGTTTGCCTTGGGATTTGGAGCGAAAACGTATTGGGATTCACAAAACCAACTCTCTGCCTCACAGGCCCCACAGACGGTCACTCTGTTCGGATCCGACAATAAAGCGGTGAATATTTTCGATCCCAAAGACAATCGCATTCGCATTATCTATTTTGGTTTTACCCGCTGCCCGGATGTCTGCCCGACCTCACTCGCCATGCTGGCAGGGGCGTTAAATGAACTGGATGAAAAAACGCTGAGCCACCTGCGCCCGATGTTTGTTTCATTGGATCCTGAGCGCGACAACGCAGAGGCATCAGCCACATACGCCCACTATTTTCATCCGATGATTGAAGGTATGTCCGCACCGCTGGACGTAACAACTGCGCTGGCCCACCGCTACGGGGTGATTTTCAGAAAAACGGAATTACCGAATTCAGAACTGAAATACACCTTGGACCATAGCTCCTATTTCTATTTTCTTAAGCCAGACGGTACCTTGATCACCAAAGTACCGCATACCCAAAACCCCGCACCGATCGTGGATGCGATTAAAAAAACAATAAATTCATCAGAAGGATAGTGAAATGAAATTGAAGGCTCTGTGGTTAGCAGGATTGATGCTCAGTCCATTCAGTTATGCCCAAACGGACATCATGGCCCATCATCCGTATGCTCGCGCAACGCCACCCAATGCCCCGACCAGCGCGGTGTTTGCTGAACTGGTGAACAACAGCGACCACGATCGCTTTATCGTGGCAGCTTCCACTCCAGCGGCAGGCAAAGTTGAACTGCACGACGTTATCAAAGAGGGTGACGTGATGAAGATGCGTCAGGTCGAGGCGTTCACTATTCCGGCCAACGGCACTCTGGAGCTGAAACCTGGCAGTTTCCACATCATGCTGTTTGATCTCAAAATGCCTTTTCAGGAAGGCAAACAGATCGATGTTCAACTGACGTTTAAAGATGGCGAGCAAGTCTCGTTTACAGCGCCAGTGAAAAAGGTCATGAAAGGCATGCAACACTGATCACCCAGTTTGTACATATCGAGTGGCGAATGTGACTCGTTCCGGCAAAAAGAGGTGGGCAAATCCACCTCTTCTGCTATTATGAAACCGCATTAACAAAAAAACTAATCTCAGGAGGATTTTATGATTGTACTTACTCACCACCGCGCAAATTCAGTGAAGAAAGCATAACCCAAAATTTCACCTTTCCTTCCCTAGAATTGCCCGGTGTTCTCAACCGGGGGTCACATCACACAATTTAGACCCTAGCCATATTTTAATGCGTTCAAGACAGCGTGATTACGCATGTCTGGGGTAAACCAATGAGTTTAACAGATACACACTCTCTCTCACTGCCACAGTTAGGGTGGCGACCTGTATTTCAACAACAGCTTAGCTTAGAAGACATGGAGCACAAAGCTCTGGCCCGAGTTGCTGCGCACCATCGCAGTGGCTACGTCTGTTGGAGCGAACAGGGAGAATTTCATCTCGACATTCACGCCAAATTACCCGCGATGACTGTCGGAGACTGGATTGTTATCGATCACAGCCAGCAGTTTGTGCGCCTATTGGATAGACAATCTCTGTTCAGCCGCAAAGCAGCAGGCAATCGCGCCTATGAGCAGTTGATTGCGGCAAACGTCGATACTGTCTTCATCGTTTCGTCTCTCAATCAGGACTTCAATCTCAGCCGCATCGAACGTTATCTGGCGCTGGCGCGAGAAGCTCAGGTCGAACCTGTCATCGTGTTGTCCAAAGCCGATCTGTGCGATGATGCGGAAGACAAACGCCGTCAGGTGCAAGATCTCAGCCCCTTATTGAGTGTTGAAACCATCAACGCGCTCAATAATGAAAGCTGTCAGGTGCTGCACTCCTGGTGCAAAATAGGCCGCACTATCGCGGTGATGGGCTCGTCCGGCGTCGGGAAATCGACGTTGGTCAACACACTGATGGGTGAGCAGGTTCAAGAGACCGGAGGCATTCGCGAGCAAGACAGTAAGGGACGTCATACTACGACGGCTCGCTTCCTGTTGCCGATGCCAAGCGGCGCTTTATTGCTCGACACACCGGGAATGCGTGAACTGCAAATCGCCGATTGTGAACACGGTGTTGCACAAACGTTTGCTGATGTGGAGTCGCTGGCGCAGCAATGTCGCTTCAGTGATTGTCGCCATCAATCGGAGCCAGGTTGCGCGGTGAATCGCGCCGTAGAAAGCGGGGAGCTGGATGCGAGACGATTGAAGAACTACCAAAAATTACTTTCAGAACAGCTATATAACAGTGAAACCATCGCCGAACGCCACGCCAGACATCGGCGCTTCAGCAAAATGGTACGTAATGCACAGAACGTCATCAAACAACCATAAAGCCTGATGACCACACAACAGAGGGTGAAATTTCACCCTCTGCTTTCAACTAAATATCTACAAATACTTAACAAACAACCTAAAATGTGTTGCATTTCAACATAATTGGTAATTTTTTGTTCTAACTATCAATTAATCCTAGACACATTATCCCGTGACGTTAATATTGGCTACCTTCAGTGGTATCCACTGAAATAACTACAAATCAAACCATATATTCATCGCAGGGATAACTATGCAAAGCAACAACATTTTTGCCCGTTTTGCTCGTGGTAACCTCGTGCTGCAAATTCTGGCAGGTATCATTTTTGGTGTCGTGCTGGCCGTTGCCGCTCCGGATACTGCGCAAAGTGCAGGGCTACTCGGAAGCCTTTTCGTCGGTGCTCTGAAAGCCGTAGCACCCATTCTGGTCTTTATTCTGGTTGCCGCATCTATCGCCAACCAAAAGAAAAACCAACACACCTACATGCGTCCTATCGTCGTGCTATACCTTTTCGGCACTTTTACCGCCGCACTGACAGCAGTGGTTCTGAGCTTCATGTTCCCAACCACATTGACACTGGTTGCTGGCGCGGAAGGTGCAACGCCTCCTCAAGGCATTACGGAAGTTCTGCAAACACTGCTGTTCAAATTGGTGGATAACCCAGTCAACGCACTGATGTCAGCCAACTACATCGGCATTCTGGCTTGGGCTGTCGGCCTGGGTCTGGCACTGCACCATGCATCGGCAACCACCAAAGCGGTTTTCGAAGATCTGAGCCACGGCGTGTCGCAAATCGTGCGCTTCATCATCCGTCTGGCCCCATTTGGTATCTTCGGTCTGGTGGCGTCTACCTTTGCAACGACTGGTTTTGGCGCGCTGGCTGGCTATGCACAGCTGCTGGCAGTACTGCTGGGCGCAATGGCGATCATCGCACTGGTGGTAAACCCGCTGATTGTGTACGTAAAAACCCGCACTAACCCATACCCGCTGGTATTCCAATGTCTGCGTGAAAGTGGTGTCACCGCGTTCTTTACCCGTTCAAGTGCAGCCAACATTCCTGTGAACATGGCACTGTGTGAAAAGCTGAAACTGGATGAAGATACTTACTCAGTATCGATTCCACTAGGCGCAACCATCAACATGGCTGGTGCAGCAATTACCATCACAGTACTGACTCTGGCTGCGGTACACACCATGGGTATTGAAGTTGACCTGATGACGGCGCTGCTACTGAGTGTGGTGGCTGCGGTCTCGGCTTGTGGCGCATCAGGCGTTGCAGGTGGGTCACTGCTGCTGATCCCACTGGCTTGTGGCCTGTTCGGTATCTCAAACGATGTGGCGATGCAGGTTGTTGCGGTAGGCTTTATCATTGGCGTGATTCAGGACTCAGCAGAAACTGCGCTGAACAGCTCAACAGACGTAGTGTTCACGGCAGCCGTTTGCCAGTCAGAACACAAACCTTCTGCATAATCTGTTACTCAGATAGTAAAAAGCCCCGACCAGTCGGGGCTTTTTTATGGTCGCGATTCTCAGAATTTATCCATCGACGTCTGAGAGAAGTTCAGCGCTGAAGGCTTCTCTTCTGCGGGAGTCTCCACTGCGGAGGCTTCATCAAACAGCGAACCATCTAGTTCATCAAGCAGCGTGTCACTTACATTGTCCGCAATGCCCTCATCATCCATCGCTTCGCCTTTCTTCGGCACCGGAATCCCGCGTTTATACAGTTTGTTCAGAGCACGAATGATAGAATGTTTGCTAACCGTACCTGAGCTGATTTTCTTCTGCAGTGGTTTGGACAGCGATTGCAGGCCAACCACCGAATCCACACCAATACGGCCACCCACCTGATCGCGCAGCGACTTCGCCAGCTCATAACCAAAAAAGGCGGACAGAAACAGCCAGATATAAGCGATGGCATTGCCGTTTGCGCCGCGATCAATCCAGGCTTGACCAGCATGATACATGGCTTCGGCGTGCCCTTTTTCACTGGCACGCTCTAACCAATAGACCCCTTTCTGAAAGTCTGCTGCAATGCCGATACCTTTGATGTAATTGATACCGAGTTTCATCATCCCTTCCAGGCTGTTGAGCTTGGCTGCTTTGGAATACCAGTAGGTGGAATCACCCGGCGCAGGGGCAATGTTGTCTTTTGACACACACCAGTCGCCCATAAACAGAATCGCATCAATGTACTGATCTTCAGCCGCATCCTGAATCATGGCAATGCCTTTTGACACATCCACTTCGACGCCACGGCCATGCACCAGCGCTCGGCCGGTTTCATATTTAGCGCCCAGATCACCTTCCTGACCACGAATGTAGTTTTGCCAGAACTTGGCTTTTTCTTTGAGGATGTAGTCATCACGGATGCGCTGGCAAATGCGGACAATACCGTACATACCGGTGATGTTTTCGTTGTGTGCGGCCTTTTCATACCAGAACAGCGCTTCGCGCAAGTTGGAGCGTTCCGCTTCTTTCGCCAGATACAACATGGTAGGAACATGACCAGATTCGGCCTTATACAGACGTTCTTTGCGCTCCTCGTCACGCTGACGTTCCAGCGCTTTACGATAGGCTTCCTCACGGGCTTTCTTTTCCGCTTCCAGACGCTTTTTGCGAATAGACAGCGAAATCATCCACACAAATATCAATATCAGTGACAGGCCCGTCGCGCCAATCGCAATCCCAATGGTATTCATCTAATAATGTTCTTAACTCAGTCTTTGGTACTGTATCGGCGCGAGAAGCAAAAACTTAATTCCAGCGTGGCGTTACAGTGTGTTCCGATAAAAACAATAGTACCGCACTCCAGACGAAGTGCGGTACTAGCAAAGTAAATAGCAATGAGAATTGTGGTCAGTCGCGCGTTTCAGGCCGCGCACTCATCGAGTTTATTGCGCCGATTTGCGGTTCACCGCTTTGACAAACACTTCTTGCGCACCTTCAATACCCAGTGCTTTCGCTTCATCCAGCAGGCTCAGCGCTTTAGGGATATCGTTCGCTTCCACCGCCTTTTCGATGGTCGAGAAGTAGTACGCCTGAGTATCAGGCTGCACCACGATCTGCGCCTTCGCCTGATCGCTGGAAGTTGCGTTGGCTGGCGATTCTACGCGGGTGAAACCGAGCAGACCCGGGCCCGCAACATCCAGTTCCAGCGTTCCTGTCAGACTGTGTGGGACCGCAATGTCTTTCAGCTCTGGCATGTAGTTGCCACGCGCTTCGGCGTCAATACGTCCCGGATGCGCCACGTAAGTCACGTCTTTGAGATCCGACTCCTTGGTGTAGACGACCACATACAGATTCTGATACCCCTGAGGCGGGTAGAAATCCAGATCCGCAACCAGACGGTTGCCCAAGTTCAGGCGCGGCTTGCGGTATTCAAACACTGAGTCGTCGTAGCTTTCCACGACTTTGCCTTGTTGGTCGGTGATCATCACATGTGGGAAAAACACCGAATCTTTAATTTCACTGGTGATCGTCAGCGACATCTGGCCGCGGTTAGCCGGGATTTCGAATACCGCAACCGGGCTCGAAATCTGTTCATTGCGCAGATACTGAGTCGACGGAGTGATCGAAATTTTGGTGGTACTAGGGAATTTAACTTTGGTCGCTTGAAGCTGGGAGATTACACTGAATGCTTGCGCAGAGGTTGATTGTGGTTGTTCAACCACCGTTGCTGACTGGCAGCCTGTCAGCGCGATACATCCGCCCAAAAGTAATGCTCGAAGATACATACTCTTCTCCTGTTTTTATTTTTTTAAAGGCTCTCATAAACCCTTAAAAAAATAGCCGACCTAAGTCGGCTATTTGAATATGGACTTAAATTTTTCTAGGACTTAGTGGCAGATTACCACCAAGCTTCGACTTGAACACCTACAACAAAGTCTGAATCGCCTTTGTCGCCGAACGTGGTGCCTTCGTCATCAGTGATGTATGAACCGTATACGCGCAGTTCAGGACGAGACCAGAAGCTGTCACCCATTGCCCATGCCTGAGCTACAGTAAACTTGCTACCGCCAGTCTTAGTTGTGGTTCCAGAGATCTTCTCTTCACCGTAAGAGTAGCCAGCTTCACCGATAGTACGCATGGTGTCATTCCATTTGTACATTGGACGAACTACAGCAGTAAAGATGTCAGATGTGCCTTCGCCGTTAGAGATGTCTTCACCGTGGTGGAATGAAACCTGGTGACCCATTTCCCATTTCTCGCCAAATTTAACCACACCCCAGTTGATTAGGCGGTAACCCACTGCATCGTTGTACTCAGAAGTACCACGAGAATACCATGCACCAGAACCGAAGTTCGCTACTTGGTTACCGTAACCCGCTGTACCAACCTGGAATACAGTTTGGTTGAAGCCGTTGCTCAGACCCTGGTGCAGAATCGCACTGGTCATCACGCCGTCATCTGCGGCTTCATTCTGAGAATCTTTTTCTGTTGCGAAGTTGTACGCAACAGCCAGTTCCAGAGAAGCGTTATTCCACAGTGGGATGTTCGCCAGACGCGCATCAAAGATGTAGCCCGCTGAAGCATCCGTTTCGCCATCTTGCATCAGCGCCACAGACAGCTTTTGGTTGCCCAGAGAAACGTTTTCGATACCACCACCAGTACCAGAAGTGTTCAGGAAGTAAAAGTCAGTGATGTGGATATCTTTACGTTGGTAGTAGCGTTTACCCGCCCACATTACCGCGTCTGGGTCTGAAGCGAACAGGCCTTTAGCTTGAACGTTGAACTGAGCGACGTTTACTGCGTTGTCAGATTCCCAACCAGATTTACCGTCGTCACCTTTCGCCAGCATGGAATCTACTTTCCAGGTTTGCTCGCCAGTTTTCAGCTCTTGAGAAAAACCGAACTCGTAGTAGTTGTCGTTTTCGTTACCTAGACGACCGATTCGGTTTACCATGAATTTGTAGTCACCTTCACCATTGCCACTGATACCAGTACCAGCGCGGAAGTAACCGTTGAAGTCCACTGCGAATGCAGAGCCCGCTGCAAGAGTAGCAGCAACTGCGGCAGCAATTACACTTACTTTTTTCATTGTTAACTCCATTTAGGGTCTTTTCTTATTTAAATTTTTACTTCTAATCTCTCAGCTCACCTTTGCTGGTCCCTCTAAAGGCAGAAAAGAGGTCACATCGAAAAAGAGAGGCAAGATGGGACGAATCCCCAGTCGTTTCAACTGATGAAAAGATTACTAAAGGCGCATAGGGGTGGCTTCCTCCGCCCCCGATATATTTAGGGGGGATGAGAAAGGCGTAGATTTTTTACCGCATGGTGTTTTTATAGCATTGATCACGTAATCTGGGGGGAGGAGCTTGCTCACTTTCGGAGACATGGAATACAAAATGCATTATTGATCACTATTTCAACGAAATAACGTCATAAAAATGAAAGAAAATTACATGGAAAATTTTGTGACAGGGCTCTTGACCTAATACCAGCAAAGCCTTTTACTTAAAACGGTGGTTACTGCTAACTCAATAACAAAAACGACTGCTTACGATGAAAACGACCTGCTCTCGCCCGTACCCTTTAGGTGCAACTCTTGATCCAAATGGATGCAATTTTGCGGTTTATGCCCCGGCAAATAAGGATTTGCTGTTGGCGTTATTTCACGCTGACGGCAGCTATGAAACTCACCCGCTGGAAAGCGAATACGCCAGTATACAGCACACTTATGTCGAAGGCATAAAAGCAGGGCAAAAATACGGTTTCATCGTCCAGCACGGCGATGACTTGCTGTGCTTATCCGACCCGTATGCTAAGGCGTTGGACAAGAGCCTCACCTACGAAGTTCCGTTCAAGCCTGCCAGCAGTTTTGATTTGGCCAAATGCGTCGTCATCGATACCCAGTTTGACTGGCAGGATACCCCGAAGCCCGAACGACCACGCGAAGAAATGGTGCTGTTTGAAACGCACGTCAAAGGCGTGACCAAACAGAATCCGGAGGTAGAGAAAGGGCTGCAAGGCACCTATCTTGGCCTCATCAGCGAGCCGATGCTGACCTTTTACCGCGAGCAGAACATCAATACGCTGCAACTGTTGCCGATTGCCGCCTGCATGCATGAGCCACACCTGCTTGAAATGGGTAAAGTGAATTACTGGGGTTACAACCCTTATGTGTTCATGGCGCCGGATTCCCGCTATGCCCGGCACGATGCCGTGACTGAACTCAAAACCACCATTCGTGAACTGCATAAGCAGGGCATCGAAGTCATTCTTGATGTGGTGTATAACCACACAGCCGAAGGTGGTGAAGATGGGCCAATTTTCAACCTCAAGGCGCTGGATCCGCACTACTACCTGCAGCACGGTCCGCACTTTGCCAACTTTACCGGCTGTGGCAACACGCTTGACCTCTCCTATCAGCCCTCGCTTACGCTGGTGATGGACACATTACGCTACTGGGTCAGCGAATATCATATCGACGGCTTCCGTTTTGATTTGGCCGCGACACTGGGCCGTAATGGCGACGATTTCAGCCGCGATGCCGCCTTTTTCAAAGCGGTGGCACAAGATCCGATTCTGCGTCAGGTCAAACTGATTGCAGAGCCCTGGGACATCGGTCCGAACGGCTATCAAGTGGGGAATTTCCCCTTCGGCTGGAATGAAACCAACGACAAACTGCGCGACATCACCCGCAGCTTCTGGCGGGGCGATCAGGGATATCTGAAAGAATTTGCCACCCGGCTGATGGGTTCACGCGATCTCTACAGCGCGGCGAACTGGCCATACAAACTGACGGTGAACTACATCACCTATCATGACGGGTTTACCTTGCAGGATCTGGTGTCGTACAAGCTCAAGCACAACGAAGCGAACGGTGAGCAGAACCGCGACGGGCACGGTGATAACCGTTCAGACAACTACGGGGTTGAAGGTGAAACGGACAATATGGTGGTTCGCACCATCCGTGAACGGCAAAAGCGCAACTTCATGGCCAGCTTGTTGTTTGCATTCGGCATCCCGCACATTCTCACCGCGGATGTGCTTTCACATACTCAGCAAGGTAACAACAATGCTTACTGTCAGGACAACGAAATCAGTTGGTTAGACTGGAGCTTGTCTGAGCGCAAAACCTATTTTAAAAACTGGTTATCGGAAATGGTGTCCGCGCGCCAAACCTATATGGTGCCGTTTATTCGCGCTTTCAGCGGTGAAGAACGCAACTTTAACCGCATTTTCTGGCGCCGAGTGGATGGCAGTCTGATGGAACACGATGACTGGAACCGTCTGTGCTCAGTCGCGCTACACATCGGCATCGGTGAAGATGGTCAGGAGTTACTCTATCTGATCAACCAAACCAATGCACCAGCGCGTTTTAAACTGCCGAATGATCGGGGGCAGGAGTGGCGCATCATTTGCGATACCAATATGCGTAACGTGCAACCAGGGCATGCGGAAGGCGAAGTGCTGCAGTTGCCGGTTTCGATGACCATCATGCATTATCAGCCCAAGAAGAAAGGCCGGACACGCAATCTGAAAGGGACAGCGTAAGCATAAAAAACACCGCATCAGCGGTGTTTTTTATTGTCAGGACAAGTGATGCTATTTGAGCGCAGGCAGAAACACTTCGCCCAACATACAGCGCACACTACCGCCCCCGATATCTTCGATGGTTTTCACATTGAATGGCAGCAGTTTGCCATGACCGGACAGCTGCAAACGCTGGCTGGGCGTAAACGCGTCATACGCTGACTGAGACATCGCAATCAGCTTGTCGCCTGACGCATTTTCCAATTGAAGAATGTTGCCACAAAAGCGGTTCATCTGCTCAAGCGTAATCGAGATCACTTGCTTGTCTTTCGCCAGCGATTTCACCACAAAGCGACGTTCAAACTCAGGGATCACTTCGTCGCAGATCACACAGAAGCTCTCCCCCACCGCCATCATCACGTTAGTGTGATAAATCGGCTGGCCGGAAGGCAGAACGGTTTGAAACGACACAACGCGTGAATAACCGATGCGCTGTGCATAATCTTCCAGCACTTCGCGGTCACAACGTTGTGACAACGCGGCATAAATCGTTTCATTGACATGATCCATGACCATCACGCCGGTGCTTTCCAGAAACGCACGCTGCTCCTGATATTCAACCAGACTGTCACGCAGGCGCACCTGGCGACCCGCTTGTTGCAGCGCCGCTATTAACGCTTGTGGCCTAACTTCCTGCTGGCGGTTTGCGCACGCCATCGGAAAAGTAAAGAATCTACCATCCGCCGTGGTACTGAACCAGTTGTTGGGAAACACCGCATCCGGAGTCTCGACATCCGACAGTGGATAATCAAACTCCACGACCTGAACCCCTTCGCGACGCAGGTTCGCCACCATGTCGGTGTATTCTTGCATCGCCTGAGCCCGAACCTGTTCATCGCTGAGTGCGATTTGATGCTGAAACTCATTATCTTTGGCGGTTTCGGCGTTGTATTTAAACTCTTTCGGCGGCACCATCACCACACAATTTGCACTGTGAGAGCGGAGCCATTCGGCTTCAATTCGCTGTTGTTCCATTAACATTTGACGATTCGTTTCCTTAACTCGAATAGGCAAATTGTAAGCATATTGTTAAACAAAAAATCACTGATTTTGAGAATAGTTGCGCCGCAGAATTTTTGTTTTCACTGACATTTATAAAATTGGCAGAAATATTTACTGACCACATTCACAACAAGGCCAGAATATGCGCACTTTATGCCGCATTTTCTGGAAATATTCACCAGCACCATCGATGCACAGCAAAGCGGGCAGTGGATATTCCTGTTCTGCCGCCCGCCGTTATTCCTGATGCGCATCTTTTCATCAATTCAGGTTATACTGGCCGAACTTGGCCGAACAATCTGTTGCATATTTGTTTGGCTATTTGCCCGCTCGCTGCAACTCACACATAACAATCCAGACGTCGTAATGAAACCAGAGATGGGCGACGTGCTCTTCACCATCACTCAACCATGAGGCTGGAGAGTACACAATCCCCGGCTCTGGCGACTGCACATCGCTGGGCGATAACTCGTACAAAGAACGGGACACAGATAAGGACTCTTCATGTATAAAAAGTTTGAAAGCTTTACTCAGGCTTTCCCTCAGGACGAGCCACAGCGTCCGCCAAATACGCTGTGGGCATTCTGCCGTCATTACACAAAAGGTTACGAAAAGCCGCTGATGGTGATGGCGCTGCTCAGCACCACCATCGCGATCATTGAAGTCTCTCTGTTTGGCTTTATGGGACAGCTGGTCGACTGGCTGTCAACCAGCAATCCGGAGACGTTTCTGGAGGAGAACCGCCACACACTCATTGGCTTGTCGCTGCTACTGTTGGTCGGGATGCCGATTCTGGTCTCGATTTACTCGCTGCTTATCCACCAAACCATGCTCGGCAACTACCCGATGTCAATCCGCTGGCTGGCGCACCGCTATTTGCTCAAGCAGAGTTTATCGTTTTATCAGGATGAGTTTGCTGGCCGTATTGCCACCAAAGTGATGCAAACCGCGCTGTCGGTACGCGAAACCGTAATGAAAACCCTCGATGTGTTTGTCTACGTCGCGGTGTATTTCACTGCCATGGTGGTCATGTTGGCACAAGCCGACTGGCGACTGATGATACCGATGCTGCTTTGGCTGGTGGCCTACATCATGATTCAGATTCGCTTCGTGCCCAAGCTGAAAAAGGTATCGGCCGAGCAGGCCGATGCCCGCTCACTGATGACCGGACGCATCGTAGACAGCTACACCAACATCGCCACGGTTAAACTGTTCTCTCACAGCCGCCGTGAGACCGAATACGCGGAAGAGGGCATGGAAGGTTTTCTCGATACGGTCTACCGCCAAATGCGCCTGGTGACCGGGTTTAATATCTGGGTGGAAATCTCTAACTACATTTTGGTGTTCACCATTGCAGCGATGTCGATTTATCTGTGGATGACCAGCGCGATCACCGTTGGCGCGATTGCGATTGCCATCAGTCTGGCGCTGCGCATCAACGGGATGTCGAAGTGGATCATGTGGGAAGTGGGTGGCCTGTTTGAAAACATGGGCACGGTGGTCGATGGTATGCACATGCTGTCTAAACCGATCGCCATTCAGGACAAGCCGAACGCCAAAGCACTGCAAGTGTCACAAGGTGGCATCGAGTTCGACGATGTCAGTTTCCATTACGGTGAAAACAAAGGCGTGATTGATCATCTCAACCTAACCATCAAACCAGGTGAGAAAGTTGGTGTGGTTGGCCGCTCGGGCGCCGGTAAATCGACGCTGGTTAACCTGCTGCTGCGCTTTCACGATGTAGAAAGCGGGAGCATCCGTATCGATGGGCAGGATATCTCCGCAGTGACTCAGGACTCGCTGCGCAGTGAAATTGGTATGGTGACGCAGGATACCTCACTGCTGCATCGTTCGATTCGCGACAATATTC
This sequence comes from Vibrio sp. bablab_jr001, assembly GCF_016464285.1. NCBI lineage: Bacteria > Pseudomonadati > Pseudomonadota > Gammaproteobacteria > Vibrionales > Vibrionaceae > Vibrio > Vibrio sp. bablab_jr001. The sequence goes on along the minus strand of NZ_JACDWZ010000082.1, from coordinate 33,992 downwards.
TCTACAGCAATCCAACCGCATCAGAAGACGATTTGCTGCGCGCAACCCAACAGGCACACGCCCATGAGTTTATCGAAAATCTTACTGATCCGTTCGGTAATGTGGGTTATGACGCTCAGGTGGGTGAACGCGGCGTGAAACTCTCCGGCGGCCAGCGTCAGCGCATCGCGATTTCGCGCGTACTGCTGAAGGACGCACCTTTGCTGGTGTTGGATGAAGCCACATCCGCGCTCGACTCAGAAGTCGAAGCAGCGATTCAGGAAAGCCTGAATGAGTTGATGCAGGGCAAGACGGTGATTGCGATTGCACACCGCTTGTCGACTATCGCGGCCATGGATCGCCTCATTGTGCTGGATAAAGGCCAAATCGTCGAACAAGGCACCCACCAGCAACTGATCGATCACAACGGTATCTACGCGCACCTGTGGGCACACCAGACCGGTGGTTTCATCGGCTGTGACGATGATAACGAGGCAAATGTTGCCTGATCCTCAAGCCGGAGCGTTGCTCCGGCTCTTTTCCCTTGGCGTAATTTCTCTTAAAATTCCGCTCATTGTCATTAATCAACATCATCTATTTTTGCTATGAACAAGAGTCTTATCACCAACTTAGCGGCCCTGGCGTTGCTGGGTGCCGGCTATACGCTGGACAACACCTTTGCCTATTACGCAGGCCTGTTTGCCTTCTCTGGCGCCATCACCAACTGGCTGGCCATTCACATGTTGTTTGAAAAAGTGCCGGGACTGTACGGCTCAGGCGTTATTCCGGCGCGCTTTGAAGCCTTCAAAGCGGCCATCAAAACCCTGATGATGGAACAGTTTTTCACCGAGGCGAACATCGACCGATTCCTCAATCAGGAAATGGCCGGCGATAAAACCCTCAACCTCGAACCTGTGATTGCCAAAGTGGACTTCAATCCGACCTTTGACTCATTAGTTGAGGTGATCAGCAACTCTTCATTTGGCGGCATGCTGGCGATGTTTGGCGGCAGCGAAGCACTGCAACCACTCAAACAGCCATTTGTGGAAAAAATGCAGGAAGCGATGGTTGAAATGAGCCAGAGCGAAAACGTCAAATCGGCCCTGAAAGAGCAGTTGGAATCTCCGGCCATGATGAGCGAAATTCAGGGCAACATCGAGAACATCATCGACCAGCGTTTGAGTGAACTGACGCCGAAACTGGTCAAAGAGATGGTGCAGAAGATGATCAAAGAGCATCTGGGCTGGCTGGTGGTTTGGGGCGGCGTCTTTGGTGGCCTGATCGGTGTGATTTCCGCATTCATTGCCTGATAACTTTGAGACATAAAAAAATGGGCCGCAAAGGCCCATTTTTTTATCGTCATTCTAGCGGGATTGAACCCTGCTAAGCAGCTTAGTGCTAAAAGCGTAACGTCTCGGCACCAGAATATAAAGCAGCCCGACCAGCAACGCCGCGCCAAGCAAGTCCGCCGGACGATGCATGCCCAGCCACAGACGAGAAAATCCGATACTGCAGCTCCACATCAGCAGCACAGCCGCGCTGATACGGCGCTGTTGCTCAAGCAAAATACCGCCGAAAAACACTAAGCACAGAGTGGCAAATACGGTATGGCCCGATGGAAATGAGTAGTCCATTTCCTTCTTCCAGTTTGCCAGGCGGGTTGGCGACACTCTGGCCGCTATCTCATTCATTACAGCCAGTTTTTGTTCAGTGTCCAGCTTATAAAAATGCTCCGCCGAGGGCAGCACCAGCGCCTGAGTCATGGCTTCGGTGTACGGACGTGGGCTTTCAGTCAGCGCTTTGATGCCTGTTTTCAGCCCCATCGCCAACACCAGTAAAACACCGAGTTGAATGGCTTTGTTCAGCCACTCCGTTTTGCTGGCACGCACGCCCCAGCCCGTCCAGAGCAGCAGTAAGATTAACGTGAAGACAACGCCCTCTTTACCGGCACTATTGGTCAGCAGAGACAACGCCTGAGCGAGCTTCTCATTGGTCAGTTGCAGGAAATCCAGCCTCATGCACGCCGCCGAAATGGGCGCCAGAATCAACACAAATAACACCAGCAACGTTAAGCCGGATTTCTGATCATGGAGTCGTTGTTTTAAAAGCATTGGCATTCACCTCGTCGCAGAGCGGCTCAGTGTAATCCAATCAAAGGAAAAATCTATCAAACATCTGTCAATTTGGTTTCAAATCCGTTTGAAAATCGGCGGTTTATACCTAAAAAAACATCCCGGAAAGTGGCTTGAAACTTTCCGGGATGAACAGGTTAAGACTGAGAGTTAAGGTAGATTATGCGCCGATCACGCCGCCATCTTCGCGAGTGATCATCATGACCGTAGAGCGTGGCTTAGTACTGCCACCCGCCGGGAAGTGCGAAGGCGCACCTTCTTCGCCCGGATGCTGCACACCCACAAACATGGTTTTGTGATCCGGTGAGAACGCCAGACCAGTGATTTCACACGCCACAGGACCTGTCAGGAAGCGCTGCACTTCACCCGTAATCGGGTCGCCGCACAGCATCTGGTTGTTGCCCTGACCCGCGAAATCGCCTTTGTTTGAGTAGTTACCATCGGTCAGAATCCACAGACGACCGGCATTGTCGAAGCCAAGACCGTCCGGGCTGTTGAACATATTGTTGGCATTGATGTTATCGCTGCCCGCGTACAGGTCGCCGTGATGCAACGTTGGGTTACCCGCAATCAGGTACAGATCCCAGGCAAACATCTCAGCCGTGTGATCACCATGCACTGGCATCCAGCGCAGAATTTGGCCGTAGTTGTTCTTCGCACGTGGGTTCGGACCACCCACTGGCTGGCCTTCTTTCACGCCGCGGTTCTTGTTGTTGGTCAGCGTACAGAACACGTGTTTGTTGTCTGGGTGGATAGCAACCCATTCCGGACGGTCCATGGTTGTCGCTCCCACGTGAGTGGCTGCGCGACGCGCAAAAATCAGAACTTCAGCCTGGTTTTTGAAGCCATTTTCCGGCGTCAGGCCGTTCTTACCGAATGTCAGTTCAATCCAGCGCCCCTGACCTTTCAGCTCTTTGTCCTGCATGTCGAATTTCGCCACATACAGCGTGCCCTCTTCCAGCAGCTTACGGTTAGCGGCATCGTTGCCTTTCTGGTAACGGTTTTTCGATACGAAGCGGTACAGGTGCTCACCACGCTCGTCGTCACCCAGATACACAACCGCATAGCCGTCGCTGTTGAGCGTAAACGCTGCGTTTTCATGTTTGAAACGGCCCAGTGCGGTACGTTTCATTGGCGTTGAATCCGGATTGTGCGGGTCGATTTCCACGATCCAGCCAAAACGGTTTGGCTCATTCGGGTTCTTCGTCACATCAAAACGCTCATCGTGCTGATGCCATTTGTAATCACTTGGTTTCGCTTCGATACCGTAACGCTTCTGGTCCGCCGTAACAGAACCCTCTTCGTTCGCACCGAAGAAATCATCAAAGTTCTCTTCACAGGTCAGATACGTGCCCCAAGGCGTCTGACCGTTTGAACAGTTGTTGAAGGTGCCCAGCGCCAGTGTACCTTTTGGATCGGCCTTCGTTTTCAGCCATTCGCTGCCTGCGGCAGGACCTGTGATTTCCATTGGCGTATTGGCAGTAATACGGCGGTTACGCTGACCTTCACGATCAATCATCCACTTGCCGTTCTTGCGCACAATTTCAACCACAGTCACACCGACCGCCGCCTGTGCTTTACGCACGTCGTCAGCCGTCATCGCATCACCTTTGTGGTCGAACAGGTATTCGTAGTTGGTGTATTCGTTGTTGATCGCCATTACCGCGCGATCGTCACTGATAGGGAAGAAGCTCATGCCGTCGGTGTTATCACCAAACTGACGCTCCTGCGCACGTGAATCTTGTTTACCGCTTTGGTCAAATGCAGGTGCGTCAGCGAAAATCGGGTCGCCCCAAGACATCAGTGGTGTGGCTTTATAGCCTTTTGGTACTACAACCATGTCTGCCGTTGACGCAGGAACCGGCTCAAAGTTCAGCAGAGAAGATTGCGGTTTCGCTGCGACCGCTTTCGCGACCGGGTTTAAAGTAAGAAATGCGCCAGCACTGACTGCGGCACTACCCGCCAGGAAGCGGCGACGCGATAAACGCGCTTCAATCATTTCGCTAAACTGTGAATCTTTCTCATCACGGTTCCACATGAGCTTGCTCCTTTACTTTCGTAATTTTTATTGTGTGTTGCATCAATGCAAATTGATGATGGCTCAGGAGCTTAGCGCCATTAAATGACTGATAAGTGAAGATTGTGTTGCTGAATGATGACAATTGTTTCAGTGATTTGGGAGATCAGTCGCTGGAATGCTGGCCAGCATTATTTATACTTCCTTAATAACCACAATTTTTATGCAGACTTTGCGAAGGTAAAGCACGCAGCGGTATTCTTCACACTTGCCATTCGCATAACAAAGCCAGTCGAGTTGCACCTAACCCGTGCCAGAGAGGTATCTATGCAAGTGGTCGTCAATGGCGTTGCCTATCCGTATCAGAGCGGGCAAAGCCTGTTTGAATTTCTTCAGTCGATCCGCATCGACGTTCCACATTTATGTGCCACCAGCCACCAAGCTGACAAGCAACATTGCGATTTGTGTGTGGTCGAGGTTGAACAGCTCGGTATCGTGCGAGCCTGTGAGCGCATGCTACAGCCACAAATGGTGATTCATACCCACAGCGACACACTGTATCAGGCGCGCCAATCCGCGCTGAAGCGACTGCTCTCCGACCACAATGCCGATTGTGAGGCTCCGTGCCAAATTGCCTGCCCGGCGCACGTTGATATTCAAAGCTACCTCCATCACATCGCGCAGGGCGATCACCACAAAGCAGTGGAAGTGATCAAACGCCACCTGCCGCTGCCCGCATCGATTGGCCGTGTTTGTCCGGCTTTTTGCGAAACCGAATGTCGCCGCACTCTGGTGGATGAACCCGTGGCGATTCGTCAGCTCAAACGCCACGCCGCAGACGTCGACAGAGCAGCCCAGCCATTTCGTCCCATCGTTCCTCTCGGTAATGGCAAACACATTGCGATAATAGGTGCAGGACCCGGCGGGTTAGCGTGTGGTTACTATCTGCGTCTGGCGGGTTTTTCCGTGACGATATTTGAAGCCATGCCTAAACCCGGCGGCTGGCTGCAATATGGCATTCCGGAATATCGCCTGCCCAAACAGATACTGGATCAGGAAATCGACCTGCTATGTCAGACTGGCATTCAGATCCTGTGTAATCAGAAAACGGGCCAGGATTTCACTCTTAAACAGCTCCAGCAAGAGTATGACGCGGTATGTGTCGCCATCGGTGCTGGTTTGGCAGTTAGCGCTCACTATCCCGGCAGTGACCTGTCGGGGTGCTATCTCGGGGTGGACTACCTCAAAGATGCGGCAACCGAACGCACACTCACTACTGGCAAGCAGGTCGCGGTGATCGGCGGCGGAAATACCGCGATAGATTGTGCCCGCACGGCGCTGCGCCTTGGGGCAAACGTCACGCTCATCTACCGTCGCACTGTCGATGAAATGCCAGCCGAAGAGTACGAAATTGAGGCCGCCGCACACGAAGGTGTGCAGTTCTGTTTTCTCACCCGCCCGGTCGAGAACCTTGCCGATGCACAAGGCCGTGTACGTGCGGTTCGATTGGAAACCATGACGCAAGGCGAGCCGGATGAGTCGGGACGTCGCCAGCCCTTACCAACCGGAGAGTTTCGTGAACAGTCGTTTGATACTGTGATTTCAGCCTTATCGCAAACTCCCGATCTCAGCCTGTTTGGCGCGGAGCTTGATGCCGTGCCCTTGTCCCGCAAACACACCGCCGAGGTCGATGAGTACACGCTGCATCACTTTGACAATATTTACGCTATCGGCGACTTTCGCCGCGGCCCGGCGACCGCGATTGAAGCCATCGCCGACGGCAAACGCGCGGCCGATGCCATCACAGAGCGCTTGCTGCTCGGTCCGCGTCCTCCAACCGCCACACGTTTTACCAGCCGCAAAGCGGACACGCTCAGCCTCGTCAAACGCAGTGAATATCGTCTCGAAGCCAAGGGGCGGCGCATCAGCTTTCCCCATCTGCCCAGCTTGTATCGACGCAAAAACTTCTCGGAAGTGGAAATCGATCCCGGCGAACTGGCGGCCCGTCTGGAAGCTGACCGCTGTTTGGAGTGTGGTTGTCAGGTGAATACTGATTGCCGCTTACGCGACTACGCCACCGAACATCAACTCAGCGCATCTGCTCTGGATTGCGACGATAAGCAGCGCTTTGCTGTCGATAAGAGCAGCGAATTCATCGTGTTTGATGCCAACCGCTGCATCAGCTGCGGTGCCTGTGTGCAGACATGTCAGGAAGAAACCGTACACGGGGCACTGCATTTTTCCGCCTCACAAAGCCGGCCGATGTTTCATGATGGCAAGCTGATGGGAGACTCCAACTGCGTGCAGTGCGGGGCGTGTGTGCAGGTGTGTCCGACGGGTGCTCTGGTCGATAAACGCGACAAATCCCATGCTCGGGTCGAAATGCTCAAGCCGGTCAAAACCGTTTGTACCTACTGCGGGGTTGGCTGCAAGGTAGTGATGTATGTAGACGAGAAAGCCAACCGCGTGCGTTACGTCGAGGGCGATAAAGACTCGCCCGTCAATCAAGGCATGTTGTGCGTCAAAGGCCGCTTTGGTTTCGATTTCATTCACAGTCCACAGCGCCTTACTCAGCCGTTAATCCGGCGCAATGGCGAATTGCAACCCGCCCGTTGGGACGAAGCGATAGCCCTGATCGCCGAACGTTTTCAACATATTAAACAAGTACATGGCAGTGATGCGCTGGGCGGTTTCTCCTCGGCTAAGACGACCAATCAGGATAACTACCTGTTTCAGAAACTGATGCGCCGCGAGTTGGGGACCAACAACGTCGATCATTGTGCGCGGTTGTGCCATGCCTCCACGGTCACAGGATTGGAGGCGTCCCTTGGCAGCGGAGCCATGACCAACGACATCGCCAGCATTGCCTACTCCGATGTCATTTTTATCATCGGCTCCGATACCACGGCCGCCCACCCGATCATCGCGTCGCATCTCAAGCAGGCCATTCAGCACGGCGCGCGGCTGATTGTCGCCGACCCGAAACGCATCGAGATGGCCGATCACGCGACACTGTATGTGGCACAGCGCCCCGGTACCGATGTGATGTTGCTCAACGGCATCATGCAACAGATCATCATTCACGCCTGGTATGACGAAACTTATCTCCGCCAACGGGTCGATGGTTTTGATGAGCTGATTATGGAGGTGATGTCCGACCGCTACCTGCCCGAGAAAGTTGAGCTGGTCACAGGCGTGAAAGCGGCCGATGTGGTCAAAATCGCCGAGATGATTGGTACCGCGCGCGTCACCGCCGTCTATTACGCGATGGGCATCACTCAGCACACCACCGGACACGACAATGTGCGTTCGATTGCCAACCTGCAAATGCTGTGTGGCAACATCGGCGTGGAAGGTGGCGGCATCAACCCGCTGCGTGGTCAGTCGAATGTGCAAGGCGCCTGTGACATGGGCGCCCTGCCCGGCGACTACCCCGGCTATCAAAAAGTCACTAACCCGCTGGTGCAGGCCAAATTTGCGCAAGCTTGGCAGTGCGATCATCTGCCCAACACGCCCGGGTTAACCCTGACCGAGATGATTGATGCCGCGGCCACCCAGCAACTGCGCGGTTTGTATGTGATGGGCGAAAACCCGGTGCTGAGCGATCCTCATCAGGCGCACGTCATCGACGCACTCAACACGCTCGATTTTCTCGTGGTGCAGGACATTTTTCTGTCGGAAACCGCAGCGCTGGCGGACGTGGTGCTGCCGTCCTGCTCATTTGCAGAAAAGCAGGGCCACTTCACGAACACCGAACGCCGCGTGCAGGCACTGTCACCCGCGATTAAGCCACCGGGAGAGGCGCGCGAAGACTGGCGCATCACCACAGATATTGCTAATGCGCTCGGCGGCAACTGGCATTATCAACATGTTGAGCAGATCCAACAGGAGATTTGCTCAGTCACGCCGCAATATGCCGGTATGGATTGGCAGCGTATCAGCGAAGGTAGCCTGCAATGGCCGTGCAATGAGCAAGCGCCGAATGGCACGCGTATTCTGCACCAAACCAGCTTTAAACGCGGTCGCGGCGAGATGGTGGCAGTCCCGTTTGAATACGCCGCAGAGTTGCCGGATGACGATTATCCGCTCATTTTGACCACCGGCCGTCTGCTGGAGCAGTTCCATACCGGCACCATGACACGCAAGACCCAAGGTCTGGATCAGCGCGCGGGACCGCGCATCATGATCAGTGTGCAAGATGCAGAGCGGCTCGGGATCCACAATAGCGAGCGGGTTCGCCTCTGCTCACGACGCGGTGAAATCGAAGCGCCTGCGTTTGTCACCAAGCGCATGCAAGCGGGTGTGGTGTTCGTGCCATTCCACTTTGCGGAATCCCCCGCCAACCGCCTGACGTCAGAGGCGCGCGATCCGACCGCTAAAATTCCGGAGTTTAAAGTGTCCGCAGTGCGGCTGGAGAAAATAGCCCCGATCACCACATTGATACCGTTCAGGTCTTAGAAAAGTAAAAGCCACCCAATCGGGTGGCTTTTACTGCACTCAATCTTTAGTAAGTTTGAGTGACTTCGGCAGACAGGCTACACAACTCGTCGACAATCTCCTTGGTCTGTTTGGAGTAGATCAGTTTGTCTTTGGCACCGACGAGCTGAATCATTTTCATTTTGCCGGACATCACCGCTTGGCGGATAGCGCGCAGCACCAGCTGATTGTCGAGAATTTTATGTTCGTCCAGGCCATTGCCTTGGACTAAAGAGGCTAGATCCACAGAGAGCACCAGTTGATCGCAGTGTTCAATGTAGTGGCTCAATTGGCTTTTAAGCTGACTACGATTACGGAAACTGCACTCTTCCTCGGTTAACCAATCACACCCTAAATCTTCCGCGTATTCCCAAATTTGGCTCGGCACTCGCTCTGCATCGATCCCTAAGCAGAACAAACGCGCATTGGAAAAACGCGACAAGGCGAAATGGTAAACGGAGCCCACTTGTGGATCTAAGGTCTGTTTCAGTTCGAAATCATGACCGATATGAATAATGCCAATTTCCTCATTATCCAACGCCAGTACAGGCAGTACGTTGAGCAGAAGCTCATGGCAGTTCGCCAGCACAACCGGCACAGAACTCAGAGCCAGATGACGGCTCAGAATATCCTGATAACGAACATCCGACGCATCCGCTAACACCAGATGCCCGGCATCGGCGTAGTTCGGATTGGACTGTTGTTGATACAGCCAGTCGGAAGCGAATTCTAAACTTTGTTGAGCAAATTCAAACTCTACGCGTGACATCGGTTTTACACGTTCACACACGGTCATGAACGTAAAAGCAGAGATGTGTGGAACCGCAGTACGGTTCAGACGGTAGCGTTTAAATAAACTTAACATGATGAATTACCTTTCTGGTGGCAACGCTCGCGCGGCCTGCAACACATGTAAAATGATCCGTTGTTTGTGAGTTTCGACACGATGGGCAGGAGCCATCACCGAAATTGCACCGATCAACTTACTCCCTTTCATCACCGGAGCACTGATCCCCGACACTCCGGGGTCAATTTCAGACGTACTCACGGCATATCCGTGTCGGCGTATTTTTTCCAGCTCGGTTTGCCATTTTTCCATTCGGTGATCTTCACCGAAATAACGCAGAATCTTTTCACAACGCTGCGCAGGCATATACGCCAACATAACTTTGGATGAGGCGCCACGAAGCAGGGGTTGACTTTGACCCTGGACGAAGCTGCATCGAAGCGCCTGCATACTTTCTTTCTGGCTGACACACAGTGCGCGGTAACCGACTGGCACCATGTACGCCGCCATTTCACCAGTCTGCTTTTGCAATCGGCTTAACACCGCATCGACCGCATCAAGGTTGTGCTGGCTGGTTTCGTAACTGCGCATCAGAAGAAGGGCCGCAGAACCGATGATCAAGGTTTTGTCATGCGGGCTCTCTTCAATCAGGTTCCACTCTTTCAGCAGTTTGAGATGTCGGTACAAACTGCTCAGTGGCACCTGCAATTGCTCACTTAATGTTTTGGCCGAAACCGGCTCGTCATTCACCGCGACCTGCATCAGCAGTTGCAGTGATTTCTCGTTAACTTGATTCGCAGATTGTTTTATTTCGCTCATGACTGCTTTTTTAGCCTTTATCGTGTTTCAGCTCAAACTTGAATTCTTATATATCGAGAATTTAATTCGAATTAAAGGATTGCATTCTCACCAAGTGAGAAAACAACTTAAATTGGCTAAATTGAACGAATTTTTTTGGCGAAAAAAGCGTTGAAGAGTTATGCAGAAAGCGGTGGTTTTATCGGCATAACATGCAGAAAATCCCAACAAAAAAGCGACGCCGAAGCATCGCTTTTTTCAGACTCACACCCAGTTAGGCGAGTTTGAACGTGGCTACTTTGGCGCTCAGCTCAGACGCCTGTTGTTTCAGCTCATTAGACTGATTCAAACTGTCATCCGCGCCTTCGACCAACTGCTCAGTCACATCTTTGATAGCAGTGATGTTTTGCGTGATTTCGCTGGTCACATGGGTTTGCTCTTCCGCCGCAGTCGCAATTTGCGTCGCCATATCGCTGATCAGCGCCACCGCCGCGTTAATTTCTTCCAGCGCATGCGTCGCTTTATCGGCATCTTCCACCGAGTTTGCCGCCAATGTGGAGCTGCTCGACATCAATGCCACTGCTCGTTTGGTGGTTTCCTGCAGCGTATCAATGGTCGCTTTGATCTCTTCCGTCGAGGTATGCGTGCGCTGTGACAACACACGGACTTCATCGGCCACCACCGCAAAACCTCGGCCTTGCTCACCGGCACGCGCAGCTTCAATCGCCGCATTGAGCGCCAGCAGGTTAGTCTGTTCCGCAATCCCCTGAATCGTCGCCAGCACCGTAGAGATATCTTGTGCGTGTTGGTTCAGAACAGAAATGACATCGCTGGCCTGGCTCACTTCATTCGCCAGATTGTTGATTGACGCTTTGGTATTGAGAACCAATGTGCGGCCATTATTCGTGCTGGTTGAGGAGTCCTGAGCGGCATGAGCCGTTTGCTCTGCATGTGAAGCGATTTCCTGTGTCGCGGATGCCATTTCAGTTACCGCCGTGGCCACCATGGTAATCTCTTGCTGCTGCATGCCAAGTTCGGAAGCCGACAAGTTCGCACGTTGCGCACCATGTTCCGCCTGATTACTTAACTGCTCTGACTGATGTCGAATGTGGCCAATCAACTGCTGCAAACTGGCGACAAACGTGTTGAAACTATCGGCCAGTTTGCCGACTTCGTCGTTGTTTTCCACCACAATACGCTGCGTTAAATCGCCGCTACCGTTGGCGATCTGCTCCAGTGCATCAGAAACGTTTTTCAGCGGACGGAACAACACATTACACAGCAGGTTGAACAGAATGGTACACAGCACCACCACCAGGGCGGTGACCAGCAGTTGGCCCCACAACGCATCAAACAGCGGTGAAATCAGGGACTGGTAGTTGATGACAATCACGGTGCTCAGCGCAGTACCTTCAATCGCTCGGGCAAACAGCACATATTTGTCACCATCAATCTCGATACGACTGTCACTGCCTGAGCGCTGAGCATTCTTAATATCTGAGAAATTGATGCCCAACTCAGAGACACTTTTATTGAGCAATTTGGTGTTGGAATGGGTAAAGATATTCCCTTTGTCGTTGACGATAAACATGTAACCGGAGCCCGGCAGCACCACCTGTTTCATGTTATTGAGAATGTCGGTAATTTCCACATCGGCCCCCAGCACTAACTGCTGGCCGTACAAGTCCACGGCTTTACCGAGCGAAACCACATTAGCTCCGGTAGCCGCGGCAACGGTTGGGTTATCCATAAACACTTTGGCCGGATTGGCTTTAGCGTTAATGTACCAGCCCCACTTACGTGGATCGTTGTTGTCCGGGGGCAACACCGCGCCGTTGGCGTTTTGCTGCGAGCCATCCGGGTATGCAAGGAACACGTTGTCGAATGCCGCAGCGTGCTTCACCTGTTTCAGGTGCGTGACGATTGCGTCCTGCTTGGCTTCCGAGGTCAGAGAAGTCAGCGCGCGCTGTTTCGACACGAGCCAATCCGATACATATTGATTGTAAGAGGCGGTCACGCTTTGCAGGCGTTGTTCAACCTCGATATCCAGACGTCCCAGAGACGCATTGAATGATAGCGCTTCAACCAGCACTCCCCCGATCACAATGGCAGCACTGGCAGAAATGGCCAGCTTATTTTTTAACGATAGATTTTTGAACATACCCTGTCCTGATTGTCTTTATAATTTTGCTTCACGATGAAGCCGCCCTCAGGGCGTCTGCATTATAATTTCTAGCCTCAAAATAAATGCGAACTGCCCGACGAAAATCACTTTTACCAGCTGGTACATGTCACAAGTGTAGTGCTAATTCCATTTCTGTCCGTGCTTTGCGCTCGGTTGCATGTGCAAATTGTGAAGGACAAAAGATCGCTGATTAAAAACGGGCGAAAAAAGGAGGCCGAAGCCTCCTGAATCTTTACTCTGCGTTTTAGCGCTGCAATAAAGTGCGCCAGGACACTTCGTCAGTCTGATAACATTTAAGGCTCAGAATAAAACTTACCACGCCCAGCGCGATGTAAATCAACGCGTTAGCCACACTGATCTGCGCGACAACCTGTGACAGACTGGAATCGGTCAGGATATTCAGTGGCAACGCCAGTGTCTGGTGAAAGAAATCGCCGATCGCATCGCTGCCAAACAGCCCCAGACTGAGCCATTTCAGTGCGTACACAGCGATAAACATCACCAGAATAGGAGAATTCACCAACTGTGAAATCAGCAGCGTGATACAGGCCAGCGGCAGTAACGCCAGCGCCACCAACAGCATCAGTCCGAGATAGTTCAGCCAGTGAGTCAGCACAAACAGCAGTGAGCGTTGGTGCATCAGCAGTGGAATGGCATCATCAGTGGCCAGATTCACCAGCCAGAACATCAAATCCGAAGCGATAACCAGCACTGAACAGATCACCGGTATCACCAACAAACCAAAGGTCAGTTTCACGCCGTGCGTCATCAGATTGCTGACAGGCATACTACGCCAGAACATTGAACTGCCTTCCTGGCGCTCTTTACGCAACGTTTTAGGAATGTACAACGTGCTCAACATGATCGACAGCGCGCCGGCCAGCACGACGATCAGCGAACTGAATTCATCGACAAACTGCAGATCCATGTTGTCAAATCCGCTGTAACTCATTTCAAACGAGAGATTACTTTGAACGTTGCCATTGCTCAAAATACCGGCAAACAGTACCAGCACACACACCAGCACGAACAATGGAATGCGGCTCACCGCTTTGTGTTCGATCCACTCTTTTTCTAACATGTAGACGGAAGCATGCATTATGCGTTCTCCTTCTGCAGCGCCAAAAACAGCTCTGCCAGTTTTACACTGTAAATATGGCCTAGCCCTTCGACAGCATTGCGATACTGTGCTTTCAGCAGCCACTTCGTGGTGCCAAGTCCGACCTGAGACGACAATGGGTTGAGCGCCGCAATCTGCTGCGTCATGGATGTTGGCGTTTCCAACACAAAGTACCCCTGCTCCACCTGTTCCATGCTCTCCTGCAACACCACTTTGCCCTGTTTCAGAATCAGTACATCCGTCAATAGGTGTTCAATTTCCGACACTTCATGACTGGCAATGATCAGCGCACGTTCGCCATCGTGGAACCATTCCAGCAGATGACGATAAAACGTATCGCGATAAATCAGGTCCAGCCCCAGCGTCGGTTCGTCCAGAATCAGCACTTTGGTGTCCGTGGCAATCACCAGAGCCAGATGCAACTGAACTTTCATCCCTTTAGACAACGCCTTGATCTTACTGTGTAAACGAATATCGGTTTTGGCCAGCACCGAGTGCGCTTTGTCTAGCGAAAATCCCGGATGTACCCCCGACGTGTATTTAAGAAGCTGTTTGACGGTCATCCATTCTGGCAGCACATTCACATCCGAGATGTAGGCCAGATGTTCCATCACTTTTGCCCGTTGATGGATCGGTTCCAGACCAAAAATCTGAATGTCGCCTTGGTAATGGTGAGCGCCAAGCAACGCTTTGATTAAGGTCGATTTCCCCGCGCCATTATGGCCGAGCAAACCCAGCACCTGACCCGATTTCAGTGTGAAACTGACATCTTGCAAGGCGCTTTCACCTTGTGAAGCCGAGTACTGCTTCGACACATGTTTTACTTCAACATACGGATTCATTGCTCGTCCTCAATATATTGTTTTAACTGCTGCATAAAATCTTCCAGCGACATGTCTATCTGAGTCAGCGTCGCGGCTATTTGCGGAATCTGCTGCTCGAGAAATTGTTGTCGCTGCTGGGTTTTCAATTGATTCAGTGCGCCACTGGCTACATACATGCCTTGTCCACGACGCTTTTCTACCAAGCCTTCATCCACCAGCAACTGATAACCTTTCATCACCGTCAGATGATTGATTTTCAGGTCGGCCGATACGGTTCTCACCGATGGAAGCGGCTCACCTTCAGGCCAGATACCTTGTAGAATCTGCTCGGTGATCTTGTCCGCCAGTTGGCGAAAAATCGGTTGGTTGTCCTGCCATTCTGTCACTGCACATTACCGATATGGTGTTATACATGTATATAACACTAAACTTGAAAACGAATTTTCGCAACTCTCTTTTTCGCACAGAAAAGAAAAAGGCCCCGCCGAAGCGAAGCCTTTAGAACAAATGACATACTTAATCAGTTGGTTGAACAGTCTGCCGGGCCGACCAGTTGCCACACTCCCCACTCACCCGATTGATCAGGTGATGCTTCGTTAGGGTTTACGTACCACTTGTTTGACCACAGTTGTCCTTGCCACGCAACAATGGTACCCGGTGATGCATAAGTTTGGCTTGCATCCCACAGGTTGTCACAGGTTTCACCACCGCTTGAGGTTTTGAGAACAACGACATTGGTGCTGGCCGAAGCGCTCGCCTGGCCATCACTCACGCTCACCGTGAAGCTCAACGTGGTATCTTGCGAGTACTCAGGCGCCACGAAAGTGACTGTGCTGCCGGTTACCGTCGCGTTCAGACCTGCTGGTATATTCCAGTTGAACGTCAGAGTGTCGAGATCCGCATCACTCGAAGCGGAAGCATCAACCACCACCGTTTCACCTGCGTTCACCTGCGCCGGAGCGCTTACCGCAGCCACTGGTGCGTTGTTCTCATTGCCGCCCGCCGGTTTCACAGTCACAGTCACATTGGCCGATGCACTTGCACCTTCGTTATCCGTCACAGTCAACTTAAAGGTCAGCGCTTGTTCGCTGGTCACTTCCGGCGCAGTAAAGCTTGCCTGAGCGGCATTGGCATTGCTCAGCGTTACCGCTGCACCTGATGTTTGCTCCCACAGGTAGCTGGCAATCGTGCCGTCGCTGTCTTTCGACGCGCTGCCATCCAGAGTCACGCTTACCGGACCTGTCACCGTCTGAGCAGCGCCTGCATTGGCCGTTGGTGCACGATTCGCAGGCGGAGTAGTTCCGCCAGCTAACCCTTCATGCATCGCATTCAGAATGTCGCCGTTGTCAGCATCGATTTCCCACGAGAACAGACCAGCCAAGCCCAGGCTGCGTGCATACGCACCTTTGGCTTTCACTGAACGGTCATCATCAAAGGTAATCAACTGACCAGAGGTGCGGTTCCATACCCAAGGCGCTTCCGCCTGAGCATCGTAGCCGTACTCAAAACCATTGATACCTGTATTATCCGCGCCCAACATGTTGGCTTTAATGCCTTTGTAGTCAATGACACCCGCTTCCCATACGCCTTGCGCCGTCGAACCGGTCAGTTTGCCATTGCCAACCCCCGTCATCGGATCGGTTGGATCCGTCAGACTTGACGGCATCACACCATCCCAGCCACGGCCGTACATCGCCGTACCCAGTACCAGTTTGTTGGCTGGGACACCTTGAGCCAGCAAAAGCTGAATACCACGGTCAGCGGTATAGGCCGGGCCTTTGTAGGGTTCGCCATTTTCATCAACGCCCGTGCCATCACACTGTCCCGGACGCATGAACGTGCCACAGTTCAGCGCGGTCTGGTGACCGAGTACGTTATTCCAACCGCCGTAGAAGTCATATGTCATCGCAAAGATGTAGTCCATGTACTGCACCGCATCGGCGTAGTTCACGTCTTCGATCTTGTCGTAGCCGACACCAATGGCAGAAGTCAGCTCGTAAGTGCGACCTGTTTCCGCTTCCAGATCATTCAACATGGCACGCAGCTCTTGCATCAGAGCAACGTAAGCCGGGCCATCGTTCACTGGATCACCAAGGTTTGGCGCCGCGCCGTCACCGCCCGGAAATTCCCAGTCAATGTCTACACCATCAAAGAATTTCCAGGTTTTGAGGAAACGCTTCACCGATGCAACGAACGTGTCACGATTGGCTTTGGTGGTGAAATCAAAGAATGGGTCAGAAAGCGTCCAGCCACCGACAGAAGGAATGATCTTGAGATCCGGATAGCGCTGCTTCAGTGCCATCATCATGGCGTAGTTGCCCTTGATCGGAGAGCTGTACTCATGACCGGCCTGCGGGAAGCTTTTCTGATATGCAGCCCAAGGGTCATGAATCACTACCTCATAATCCGGCACGCCCTGACATGCGGTCATCAGTGCATTGTAGCTGTTGCCACCGACTGATTTTACCGACTCGTTCGGACCACAGATCGGGATAAATCCATACAGAATGTGCGTTAAGTTTTGCGCTGGAAGGTTATCCACGGTGTAGTTACGGCCATAAATGCCCCATTCAACAAAATAGGTCCCCACCACAGTATTCGCATCGGTGGTGTAAGTTTTGTTGTTCGGATCCACATTCATAGTCAGTGGTTTGAGATGCGAACCATCGGTATCTGCGAGGGTCAGCTCAGCGGGTGCACTTTTGCTACAACCAGTGTCGTCACATGCGGCCACTTCCAGCGTATACAAACCACCTTTGCTGTAAGTGAAGTTAGCCGTCGTCTGACTGCCAGAAATCGGGCCGGAAGCCACTTCCTGACCGTCGAAATAAATTTTGTAAGTGTTGCCCGTTTCACCACTCCACTGGTTAAACGTAATGGAGATTGGTGCTTCGTCGTGGTATTTCACCATCTGGTTGTAGCCAGCGGTGGTTTCCATCGCGAGCTCAATTTTTGAAAATTGCAGATTGTTCGACCCGTAGACATCAATACTTGGTGCCGCCGGAGCCGCTAAGACCGTTCCAGACAGAGCCAGCGCAATACTTGCGGCGCACAGAGTAATACGATTCATATCTATTTCTCTCGTTCCTTGCAGATTGTACTCAACATGAGTTGGCTGCTCTTCAGTAAGGCTTTGAAGAACATCGGCTTCAGTATTTGGGAGACTTTATTTTTTTGAAAAAAAATTAAAACGCTTTTCGAGTCACAACGAGCATTTTGTGGCGAAAATTCACCGTGTTACATAGCAAATTCTACTCTAAGCCAAGAATTCAGAATCTTTACAAAGTCAGGAAGGCAAAATTATTTTTTTGAGCTAATGAAGTTCTTTACAAGATACCAAAAACAAAAAAGCCCTCTAAAAAGAGGGCATTAGTGTAAGAACTATCAATTATAACGGGCGAAATTTCGCGGTAAAATGACGCAAAACTGGCGGCTCATAGGCAAATTCAAGCCCTTTAAAGCTTGAGGCTCGCTTGGTGAGCTCAATAATCGCATCAGCAATGTAGTCCATGTGATCGTTGGTGTAGACACGGCGCGGAATGGTCAGACGCATCAGCTCGAGCTCAGCGGGCTTTTGTTCACCCGTTTGCGGATCGCGCCCCAGCAACAGCGAACCAATCTCAACCGCGCGAATGCCCGCTTCGAGGTAGAGCTCGTTACACAGCACTTGCGCCGGGAACTGCTCAGCCGGAATGTGAGGCAGGATCTTCGCCGCATCAACAAAGACCGCATGACCACCCGTTGGGTACTGAATCGGAATACCTGCCTCACGCAGGCGTTCGCCCAGATACGCGACCTGACTGATACGATAATGCAGAAAATCCTCGTTCGCCGCTTCGTACAGACCACGAGCCAGCGCTTCCATATCGCGTCCGGCCATCCCACCGTAAGTCACAAACCCTTCCATCGGCACACAACGTGTACGCACCGCCTGGAACAGCTCCTCATGGTCGCGAATGCAGCAGAGCCCGCCAATATTCACCATCGGGTCTTTTTTGGCTGACATCGTCAGCATATCGCCGTACTGATACATCTCGCGGATAATGTCGAGGATCGGCTTATCCGCATAACCCGCTTCACGTTGCTTAATGAAATAGGCGTTCTCACAATAGCGCGCCGAATCGATCACCACCGGAATATCGTGATGAGCGGCGATCTCATACACCGCACGCATGTTCGCCATTGACACTGGCTGCCCGCCCGAGCTGTTACACGTGATCGTGGTGATGATGGCGCAGATGTTGTGGGCGCCATACTGATCGATGGTGGTTTGCAGCTTGTCGAGGTCGAAGTTACCTTTCCAGTCATACGGCGTGGTGGTATCAAACGCTTCCTGCGTCACCACGTTGACTGCTTTGCCGCCATTCAGCTCAATGTGGCCAGCGGTGGTATCGAAGTGGTAGTTGGAGATAAAGACCGGCGTGGTGCCGCCGCGCACCTGGCGCATGCGTTCAATCAGGGCTGGAAACAGAATTTGCTCAGCGCCGCGTCCCTGATGCGCCGGAACGGTCAGGTTGTAACCGAAGAAGTGTTCAACCGCCGCACACAGGTTGTAATAGTTGCGACTGCCCGCGTAGGACTCGTCACCAAGCATCAACCCCGCCCACTGGTTATCACTCATGGCGCCAGTACCGGAGTCGGTCAGCAGATCGATATAAACATCTTCACTGCGCAGCAAAAAAGGGTTGAAGCCCGCTTCTTGTAGTGCGTGCTCGCGATCGGCCAGAGTCGTCATTTTAATCGGTTCCACCATCTTAATGCGGAACGGTTCAGGAATACGTTTCATGCTTAAATACCTTTATCGCTTCGCCCGCGCAGATAAACGCGCAGACAAAGTTCAATTGATTGGGATGCCGTCACAGCGGCAGAAGAAAAAAGCCCGTTCGATGGGCGAGGAATTTAAGCGAGAGAGGAGGTTTTGCTGAGCAGAGACAAGCAGTAATCGAGGTTATACCAAGACGACAACACTAACTTAATGTCGTGCGTTGCGTTGAAGTCCATTGCGTCATCTCCGGTTGCTGAGTCATGAAATCACTATAGTGCAGCGGTTTAGCGTTTGGCTTGCGTCTCTTTCATACTTTGCTGGACTGCTCACATCTTCATCATCACAGTAAGTGAAATGACGTGTTAAGTTTTGATGAAATTCACGACTCCGTAACCATGAAAACTTGCAATTCTCAGCCACAATCGGCACCCTCTCATGACACTACGCGCAAGCGGTTAAAAGGATAAAACTAATGAATGTAATCAAACCTTTATCATGTTTTTTGGCTATTGTTTTCAGTGCTTCTGCTGCAGCGACCGTTACTTTGGACGTGCCTGATACTATTGATCTTTTGGTCGTCAATGGTGGCAAACCGAATACTTCCGGTGGCTTTTTTGCATCATCGAAAAAGGTTGAAATGGAAGATGGTCAGCAACAAATCGTGTTTCGCTACCACCCTTATTTCACTCAAGGTAATGACCGTGTTGGTGTAGAAAGCGACGTAGTCATTGCCAAGTTCAATGCCGCGGATCAATCCATTTCATTCGACATGCCGGAGTTTCGCAATGCTGCGGATGCCGAGCGCAGCATCAAATCGATGGAATGGACTTTACGAGATCAACAAGGTACCGCCATTGAGATGAAGCAGGATCGCCTGATCAAAGAAGGCATGCAGATTGGCCGCGATTACAAGCAAGAAACGCTGGAATACAACATGACTGGCGGCCCGGCAGCGATCACCACTCAGTATGTCAAACCGACATCAGCAAACGGCAGCACCAGCGACACCACCGCCGAAGAGATGCTGCATTTCTGGTACGGTAAAGCCGACGCGCAAACCAAAGCCCGCTTCAAACAGTATGTGAATCAGCAATAAGCTGGTCACGCATTATTCGATACGATTCGGGCTCCCAATAGGAGCCCGAATCGTTGGTTACATCACTTGTGATTGCATCACGATGTCATCATCCACCGACAACTGATAACAGTAATCGGCGTGCTGAGTCAGACAATCAAAAATCTCCCGGTCCAGCTGGTTGGCGTCAACCATTTCCCCGACAATCTGTAGCGCCTGCTGCAAGGTAATGCCTTCCCGATAAGGGCGCGACTGCGTCAGCGCCTGAAACACATCCGAAAGAGCAACAATACGGCTCGGCCGATCCAATTCTTGCGCGATTTTGCCCAGCGGATAACCCGAGCCATCGAGACGCTCGTGGTGATTTGATGCCCATTCGTTAATCAGCGGTGAAGTAATTATGCCTTGCAGAATGAAGCGAGTATCCGTTGCATGACGTTTGATGCAGGTGTACTCCTCCGCCGTCAGCTTGCCGGGCTTGTGTAACACCACATCCGGCGTACACAACTTGCCGATATCGTGCACCAGACCAGCAAGATAAAGCATTTTCTGCATTTTGGGTGAATAGGCGAGCTGTTTAGCAAGGTACTTCGAGAGCTGCGCAACTTTGAGCGAATGTTGAAAAGTAAACGTACTTTTGGCGTCGACCACTTTGGCAAACAGCTCTGCAATGGCGATGGTTTCATCCAGACCGATATTGCTGGAAAAGAAAGGCACCGAATCGAGATGCATCATCTTGGCCTCGATATGGCGTGGGTTCATCGAGAACCAGAAATCATCGTTATCCACCAGCTCCGTCATATGTTGCACCATGTTCGCTTCAAACACCGTACCGGAATGCTGCTGCAGTTGATGCGCGATGGACAATTTGGCCTCGGCGTTTAAGTTACCAAACTTATCCTTGGGTTGATGGCGATAGAGGTGATCAACACGGTTTACCAGACAGATGAGCGTTGCCAGCTCCTTGTCGGCTTCTGCGATAGGTAAATGTTGCAACTCACTCCACGGCGTATGGTGATAAAGAACCGGTGTGGCAAAACACGAAAGCGGCGCGCATTCCAGCAGCAGCTTGTAGCCTTTTTCACAATGACGGGCAAAACTGCCGCTTTGAAGGGGAAAGATCAACGGCATTGAAGCCGAGGACTGAGTGGAGCCGCAGTCATGCACCAGGCCTGTAGAAAAAGCCAATTGCGCTTGTTCTTCATCCCAGCCCATTAACCGAGCGCACCGATAAGCCATATAACCTACCCGATGGCTATGATGAAGTTCATCGAACCCCACCGCATCCAATGCTTGGGCGATGCCCAATAATACCCGACGCAAGTCGACGCTGACGTCTTCAGCATGCAATTCCATATTGTTAACTGACACTAAAAATTTTTGAATAATTATGTTTCTCGAGATTAATACAAACAGGCAGTTTATTCCTGATTTTTTTTGAGGTTTTTCTACATAACGTGACGAAAACCATGTGCTACAAGTTTCATTTCAATATAACGTACGAATAAACTTTGAGCATCGCACGCAAAATGCTACTCTGCGCGGCAACATGCCGGACAAATAACAGACAAAATCAGGTGGTTAGAATGTTTACCCTAATGGTCGATGACGACGTACAGCTGGCACTCATTGAAGAATCGTTTGCCCCTTTGTATGCCCAAATAGTCGCAAAACAGCAGGCGTATTTGTCACAATGGTTGGCGTGGCCGCCTTATTGTCGCTCAGAGCAGGATTTCCAGCTTTTTATCCAGAATATGCTGCACGACTATGCCGACGGCAAAGTCGTCGTCTGCGCGATGTTTTATCGTGGGGAATTGGTTGGAAACTGCAGCCTGCAAGAGATCAACCGCGATTTACAGAAAGCCCGTATTGGTTATTGGCTGTCACAAGAACACCAGGGGAAAGGCATTGTCACCCGGGCCGTTTCTCGTTTGATTGACCTTGCATTTAACGCCTATCAACTGGAGAAAGTTGAACTGGCTGTCGCCAGCGGTAATCTGGCGAGTCAGGCAGTTGCCAAGCGCCTTGGATTTAATCAGGAAGGGATAATTACCCGGGCAGAGAATCTGAACGGGCGCGTCGTTGATCATGTGGTGTTTGGACTGACGCGCACCAACGCCGAATAGCATCCATAAAAAAAGCGGAGCCCAGCTCCGCCTTTTTCTTATTGCCAGAAGAACATCGCAATAGCAGATAGCAACGCAATACAGGCAATGTTGAGGAACATCCCCACACGCATCATTTCGCTCTGCTTGATATGGCCCGTTGCAAACACAATCGCATTCGGCGGAGTCGCCACTGGCAGCATGAACGCACAGGAAGCCGCAACGGCAATCAACACAGAAAGCAGTACTGGCGATACGCCAAACGCTTCTGCCACGCTGGCAAAGACCGGAATGAGCAGCGCAGCACTGGCGGTGTTACTGGCAAACTCCGTCAGGAAAACAACGAATGCGGCAATCACCAGCACGATGAACAGCAGGCCCAGGTCGGCAATCATCGCACTCAGTTCATTGGCCAGAAACACACTGGTACCCGTCTGTTTCAGTACGTTACTCAAACAAATACCGCCGCCGAACAGTAGCAGCACGCCCCAGTCCGCCGTTTTCTCGATATCTTTCCAGTGCACCACGCGCGCAAAGCTCACCATGACAATCGCGCCCAGCGCAATAATGGTATCGAAACTCTTAAAGCCGCCCAACATTGCGTTGACGGGTTTACTGAAGATCCACAGAAACACGGTCAGACCAAAAATCGCCAGTGTGACCACTTTACCTTTGTCCCACAGAACTGGCTGACGGTTGAGCTCAAAGTGGCCGCTCAGGTCTGGTTTCAGAACCAGATACAACACCAGAATCGCCATCGGCAGCATGATGATTGTGGTAGGCAGACCAAACTTCATCCAATCCGTAAACGACAGACCCACTTCTGCCGCTGCAATGGCGTTTGGCGGGCTACCCACAACGGTCGCAATACCACCAATACTGGCGCTGTATGCAATGCCAAGTAGCACGAAAACGTAAGTGCTGTGACCACGGTCGTCATCGACTTTGCTCAGTACACCAAGCACGAGTGGCAGCATCATCGCCGCGGTCGCTGTGTTGCTGATCCACATAGACAAACCCGCAGTGACGCCAAACAGCATGAACACCGCGACACTCATTTTGCCGCGAGCCATGATCAGGACTTTGTCAGCGATCACTTTATCCAGCCCCTGACGGTGCATCGCGGCAGCAAGCGCGAAGCCTCCCAGGAACAGGAAAATAATCGAGTTAGCAAAATTATTGAGCGCGGCCTGCGTATCAAACACGCCAAACAAAACGGCCATGATAGGCACCAGTATTGCGGTTACCGTCACGTGCAGTGCTTCGGTCAACCACAGCACAGCGATAAACGCGAGCATGCTGATACCTAAAACGACATTTGGCTCAAATGGCAGGGTATTAAAAAGGATAAAAAACAGCGCGACATCGGCAAGGATGATCAGGCTGTTGCGGTTAAAAAACCATTCTCGGGTATTGTGGGGTAAAGGGACACTATCATTTCTATTCATTATTATTCTTCCTTAAGGAGGCCAATCGGCACTCGCGATCATCACACAGATTCAAACGAGGAGATAATAATTATTGCGAAATTGTTAAGCCTATCAAAACTATCACTTACAATTTAACACATTGAAATAAATAGAAATCCCAACACCATAAATTTTAACAATTTGGAAAAATACGTGCTTCAATTCAAACGATTGAGCTAATCAATACTTTTAACAATTTGTTCAAATGCCACTTTAACTTCATTCCCTTTCATAATTCGTCCATGTCCTTGATTTTTAGTAGTAATCAAGGTGACACTTTCTATTTCCTGCGCCGCCTTATCAGATTCAGCGTAGCGAGCAAATCGGTCTTTTTCATCATGGACAATGATGGTTGGCGCTTTACGCTGTTTAAGGCTCTGGTAGGGCTGGATAGAATGAATAGGATAGCGATACTCGTCCTGTACTTCGTTGACGACCTCTTCAAACAGACGCATGGAGTATCCTGAACGGGCTACCGTACCAAATAAGTTATCCAGATAATCCAGAACAGGAGCAATAAGCACCATCGGACAACGTTCCAGTTTGGCATGACGACATTCCAACGCAGTGACATTCCCCATACTGTGGCCAATCAGTCCGACAAACTCAGGTTCACTGTCGAGAATCGCTTCCAGGCCACGCACAAATGCCGGCACATGACCAAATGCCCCTTCACTTTCACCGTGCGCCGGATGATCGTAAGCCAGCGCCGTAAAACCTTGCGCCGCAATATGCTCCATCAGCGGGAAAAACTGGCTCGACGACCCGGACCAACCGTGAGTCAGGATCCACACCGGACCTTCTCCTAAGCGGTAAGTGCTCAGTTTACCTTCCGCAGACTCCACCTGACTTTTGATCATGCCTTTTGGCGGGTGATTCTTCGCCGTCATTCGCGCTGGAGTTAGCAGTACCTTGCGTGCCGTTTTACGAGCATGCGCCGGAGCCAGAGTATGGTGCAAACGGGTTGTCCAGTTAACTAGGCTGCGGCGCAGGCTGAACTTGCCGGACGTATTGAAATAAATCTTCTCACTCATGATTCGATCCTTCAGCACAAAAACGAACGTTCGTGCTTTTTATTGGTAAAATTTTTTGTGTTCAAGCCAACTCGCTAAACGTAAAGCGAGTTAACCAAATTCTTCACGCCTTTTTCCAGCGCGCCAGCAGCGCATCCACGCCCTGCCAAAAGTGTTGATAACTCTGTTCTTGTCCATATAGTGAATAAAACAGATGCGCACTCAGATAGAGCCCATACAATTCATAGCTCGCTTGCTGAGCATTCAAATGAGCGACAAATTGTCCCTGCTCTATGCCTTTGTGGATTTGAATCTGCAAATAATGAATCCAGCTCGAAATCGACGCTTTCAGCGTCTGCTGAATTGCACAATCGGTGTGCACCGCTTCTTTCCACGCATCCAGAAACATGCAACTGCCCTGAAACGATTGGTTCCAGCCCAGCCAGTTGTCCAGAATCCGACGCAGTTTTCTCTCGATATCACCGTCATCAAGTTCGCGGGCTGGTGAGATCACTCGACTAATAAACGTCTGGTTGGCAAACTCCAACACGGCAATTTGCAGATTCTCTTTGGAATTGAAGTGTGCAAACAGGCCGCTTTTGGACATACCGCATTCTTTCGCCAACTCACCGATCGTCAGACTCTCTAAGCCATTGGCGCTCGCCAGCTCAAATGCCGTCTGCAATATATTCTCTCGAGTGATTCTTCCTTTACTCATTATTGGCCACCATAATTGCATTACGCTCTATTTTTAGCACGTTCGTTCTATTTTGCAAATTTGATTTCTCGCTCTTAGAAATCTGTGAAAGAATGGTGAAATTGCGACCACGGTCAAAGGATTGATATGGAAGGGATATTAGAGCAACTGCAGTTTTCGGCGTCGATCACTGGCCCCATTTGCCTCATGCTGGTTTTGGGGGTGATGTTTAAACGCATGAATCTGATCAACGAAAACTTTATTGAAGTTGCATCCCGTATGGTATTTCAGGTCACTTTGCCTGCGATGTTGTTTCTCAGTATTGTGGGTTCAAAGCACGACTTTTCTTCCAGTGCCGCGCTGATCATCTTCGGTTTGGTGGCCAACTTTTCGTTTTTCCTCTTCACCACCTTTACCACCAAGCGCGCCTTTCGAGACCCGCGCGACCAAGGGGTGATCATTCAAGGTGGCTTTCGAGCCAATACCGCTATTATTGGCCTCGCGTATGTCGCCAATACTTATTCAGATGCGGGTGTGGCTCTGGCTGCTATTTATGTTGCCTCGACAACGGTGCTGTATAACATTCAAGCCGTCATCGCTCTGACACCCAAAGGTGAAACCACAGGGGTGCAAGCGAGCAAACTCATCGTTAAAACGCTGACCAAAAACCCGTTGATCATTTCAATTATGCTCGGTGTGGTGTGCTACTTTCTGGCCGTGCCTATCCCCAACATTGTCACTCAGGCCGGACATTACTTCGCCAACATGACTCTGCCACTGGCGCTATTGTGCACTGGTGGTTCACTCGATATGCGTTCACTCAAAGATGACAAAAGTTCAGCCTGGTTCTCTACCGCCTATAAACTGGTGCTCTCGCCCGTGATGATCACAGGCGCCGCACTGCTCTATGGTTTCCGTGGTATGGATTTAGGCCTGATTTTCCTGATGAGTGCGTCACCAACCGCAGCCGCAAGTTACGTCATGGCTCGGGCGATGGGCGGGAATGCAACGTTGGCCGCCAACATCATCGCGTTGACCACCGTATTTTCCCTGCTCTCGTGCACGTTGGGCATCTTTATTCTCTCCAGCTTCCAGCTCATCTGACGCACGATTTTGTTCTCCGCCCATACCACCCTGTACGGCGGAGAACGCAATCTAAAGAGAACTTCTCTGCTTTTGTTATGACCAAGGTCCTTGTTTGGCGTTAGCATTAACTGCGCAGTTGCAGGAAGCCCTCATTTCGCTCTACGCTTAGTCAGGGTGCTGGACGTACCCGACTGAAATTCATACTCTTTCGCAAAACAAGGAACCTTATGTTGGCACATTGGCTGAGCGCTCTTTTACTGCTACTTCCGATGATCTCTTGGGCCGAAACGGCTCAACCAGTTCCTTGGGAAATGGCTAAAAACCAGGATGGCATCACTATCCAAACTCGCAAGCATCGTGACGGTTTAGTCGAGATTCGCGCGCAGATGTTTGTAAACACCACGTACGCAGCCTTTATGACACTCCTGGAAGACAGCAGCAATGTTCCGAACTGGATTGATAATGTGGACTCCAGCCGTGTGCTCAAACAGATATCGGACAACGAAAACATCGTCTACACACGCTTTGCGGCCCCTTGGCCAGCCAGAGACAGGGATATGGTGACTTATTCGCAGTTCAAGCAGTTTGCAGGCGCGTTGGTACTGACCATCAAGGATGCGTCAGATCAGTATCCTGAGCAGGAAGGTTTTGTGCGAATCAAGGCCGTGAAAGCCACCTGGACACTAGAAAAGCTAACCAATGGGATGACGCATATCGACTATACCGCCTTTGCCGATCCGGGCGGCATGTTACCGAATTGGCTGGCGAACAAATTGTCGGTGTCGAGTGCTTTCAATACTTTTGAAGGATTGAGAGCGCAGTTACCTGACTATCAGAATAAACTGCACCCTCATGTAAAGGAGTGATTAGAACAGTTTGCCGTACGGCAGATAAATCAGATTCAGCACCATTAGTATAATCATGACGCTAAAAGTCAGTTTCATTCCGGTTATGCGGCCTTTAAGTTGATCGTTTAAGATGGCTTTGGCATGCAGCAAACGACCGAGAATGAAAGCGATGCCAGTCGCATGCAGCCACCATACATTCGCGCCGTTGAACTCTGCGAAGCCCATCAAAATCAACGTGATCGGAATGTACTCCGCGGCATTGCCCTGCGCACTGCGCGCCAAAGTCAACGCATTCACTCCCCCATCCATATACTTCACCTGATGGCGCCGACGCTGCTTGATCACCTGCACCGCCAACCCTATCAATAAACCAGCCAAAATGACGGCATACAACGCTGTAACCATAAGATTTCCTTAGTCTCAATTGAGGAGATAAGTGTAGATGAAAAGAGAGGAAAGAAAAAAGCGCCCTAATACCCGAACTCAAGCAAGGGCGCTTAAGCATTAGAATAAATCAATCGAGGTTTCATCCAAAAATAGATTAGGCTTAATGTCTTTCACAAATTCAGCCACTTGTTTATCCATTTCCGCTTGCTCTTGCTCAGTAACGAGAATTTCAAACACCGGTTCACCATTTTCAGTTGTCATAGGGCGACCATCTTTGACTCGCATCTTGTGCGTAATTCTAGTGTCTTCTTGTTGTTCGCCACCTAAGGCTCCTGAAACGCGGTTATAAAAATAGGCTTTTTTAGCGTTCTTTTGAATAATTAATTTTCCAGAACCATCTTTTTCACCTAGAGAATAAGCGTAATATAAGCTTCGAGCTGCGGCAGGATAACCAAGTTGAATAGCCTCATTAATCCACTTAAGTGCCCCCTCAACATTACCATCGTATAATTGAGTGTAATAAAGAGAAACCATTGCTGGTGCATAACCTTGATTGGCGGCAAACTTGAAATACGGTAGCTTGTCTTCAAATGAATCCCAATAGATATTGTGATCTAAGAATCGATAGCCCCCATTACGAGTTCCTCTAATGGCAATTTCTTGATATCGGCTCTGACGATAAAATGGAATATATTCCCACCAATCTCGGGTTGTAGAGCTATGAGCAAATTCAGCTTTGCCATTACCATTTTCTGCCAGTACTTTCCATCCCTGCTTGGCTTTCGTTAGCCATTTCTCATCACAGGGCCAACCAAGGAACTTACAAGGGTTGTTAGCATAAAGATTCACATCCCCCAGAACTCCCATCGCCCATGGGTCGCCCATCTCCGCCGCTTTTAAAAAAGTATCTCCCGCCTCAAAGTGCTGGCGGTTCTTGTACTGGGTCACTCCCAACCAAAACGTTGCATAAGCACTGCCCGCATCGGATTGCTGCTGAAAGATTTGCTGCGCTTGTTGGTACTCTTTTTGATTGAACAGACGAATACCCTGCTCGATAGGGGCATTCGCCCAAACGGCGCTGTGGAGTAACATTAAACAAATAACGATAATTTTTTTCATGTTTATTTCTCTGGTAACCAGTTAACAAGTCGGTAGCCCCTAGCTTTTAAGTGTTCAAGCTGCGCCTTATCACTGGCAGGCAGTGCGGTGTATTCGGTACTTAAACGGGCACGGCGCTCTGAGCTCAAGGTGTTTTTTTCTAAAATTAAATTATTTTGTGTCAGCCAGAACATGTAATCTTTAAACTCTGCATAATCAGTATTTAGTGATCTCATGTATGTGGCTTTATCTTGGTCATTTGGATTTTCATACGGTTGAGAAAAGGCTTTGATAAAGAAATCACGTAAAATCAAGATATTTTTTGCGTAACGCGACCACTGCTCTGTTTTATCTAATTGAGTCGGATCAGCCAACCCCATGCGCTGCAGCGCATTTTCAAAACGGCGCATACCACTTTGATTGGCTTTTTCGCCTCCTAACCAGAGTAATATTTGGTTGATCGCCTTACGCTGATTTTCATTGCGGGTGGCGGCTTTATCTCGCTCAAGCGAAGTATCCTTAAAAAGGGTAAATACTGGAATATCATTATAATGGACCAATACCGACAATAGCTTAGCTAACGTTTCTGCGGGCATATTGGCAATCCACTGTTGGTTTTCTCGCTGATGCTCCTTCGAGAGTAAAAAGTTCGCCACAAAATAAGCGTTATCTTTATCGCTGGCTTGCTTTTCCATATTGGTGATGATGTTAAAGGGTAACATCATCACTTGCCCAACCGTAAGGCCAAAAGCCGCCGCCACAGTCAATATTGTGTTAAACGCGGCAAAGGTATTAACCTCACCCGATTCATCGAAAAATTCAAAACGTTGGAAGCCTGAATTTTGCATCACCGCGAGTAAAGCGGCGAAAAAATCGTTCGCAGCCGCTGGGTTAAGTTCGGTGGCAAACTTACCGCCAATCCCCAGCCCAGTACTGGCTCCCAGCGCAGTGATAAAAATAAAGCGGCCATTTTGGAAGGTGCATTGCAGCACACCTTCATAGCCAATGCCTAGGCTCATTTTAAAATCTTGACTGACTTTAAACAGGTTTTGCGGTGGCGATTTTTGATCTTTTGTCCAATCGTATTTGCAGCTCAACATACCGCCGGCTTCGAGCCCCGCAAAGGCAGAGGCTTCCGCTTTAATGCCTGCGCCAATCGCGTTGTCATTGCTGCCGCGAGTCCCCAAGGATGATACAGCGTAAGAGCTGTAATCGGCGCGACTTGGTACCGTCCCCTTGATGCCAAGTGGCTTTACTTGACGTTTTCCAAACCCCTCGCGAGTTTCTTCAATATTGCCAATATGCAGTTGAGTCCCCAACTTAAGGCTTGCTCCTAATACACCATAAGCTTTGCCTTCAATCATCAATACTGCTGTGCCTATGTTTTGGGTTTGCTGTTCGCTACTCTCTCTGACACGATAGGGAATATCTAATGGCAAAGCTCCTGCATTAGGGAATCGTATCGTGAAGACGCGTTCAGCACTGGCCAATGAAAAACCGGCATTCAGATCGATTTTCACCAGAGTAGAGGAGTCTGCTTTGATCAGTTCATGATCAACTTTCACCTCAGCGCTATGAACATAACGAGCAAACTGGACGCCGCCGCTGGTTTCGTAAGCAGTATTAATGCCAAACATTTCATTTTCAAAACGTTTTGTTTGCCAAGGAAACACAATGTCTTCAACGTTAGCCCAAGTTGCGGTTTGCTCAAATTTGAGGCTTTTCAATACCGATTCACTGCCCAGTGCCTTTTTGAGCCCTGCCGTGATTTTGCCTTTCTCCCGTGCAGCTGATGTGGCCAGATTTAACGAAATCACCGAGGTACATTTTTTATTTTCAGCCACATCAGCAGAAAGCACTGGGCTATCAGACAAGATATAAAGCGCCGTCGTTGGATCAGAAGAGAGGGCGCATTCCACTACGGTTCGCTGATTAATACCACTATTGGCAAAAATCTGGTTATTGAGGTTTTGAGGTTGCCACTGTGTTTCATGAATTAACACCGTGCGAGATGAATCATCCCAAACTGGAACATCACCGATAAAGGTAATGTCTCTTTTCAGGTAATCCCAATGGGGAGCTTTGGCCTTCTGAGTGGCCAGTGTTAAAAGATTTTCACAACGTTGCTGCGCCGCTTCCGCGTAACGCAATAAACTTTTAACGTATTGAGCATACTGCGCATTCTCGCCCAACCGTTCAGCAAAATCTTGTACTCGCAGCGCGACTTCTTGCAGTAACAGCAAATTTAGCACATAAACACAGTAGTATCCCATGGAACTGGCAATCGGGCTCTGTTTGTTAATACTCCCCAGAAGGTTGTTTAAATCAGTAATACTGGCACGTTGTTCTTTGATCGCAATCCGTACTTGCTCTACTCGCTCCCATCCTTTAAATAGCTCATCTTCCGTTAAGCACTGCTCTTTGAGTACTGTTCCCGTCTGATTCAGGTGGTACACCGCAGCATAAAAATCAGGATTCTGCAGTCGGTTATCACTCTTGGTAATAGTGAAAAAGGCCCTAGGTTCCCATCTTAGCGTTTGATTCCTTAGACGATTTAAAACCTTATGCGCAGTGCCTTGCCAATACTGATAACTTTCATACGCGGTTTTTAATGAGGGTATCGCGGTAGAAATGGTTAAATCTGCACGGTCGATATCGTCACATAACCCAATTTTTTTACGTTCTTTTTTGATAGTTTCTAATGCGTTATAAATTTTAAGCTCAACGTTTGAGGAGTAATAGGCATGCTTATCAGAAAATTGGTAATGTTTACCTTGCTCTTCAAGACTTGTTTTGGCAGCAAAATCCATCGCCTCTTTTTCAAAGCGTTGAATGCTTTTTTCGAGCTGCTTTATCAGAGACTTCTGTAATTTTTTGAGTTGTGAAACTCGGTGAGTTTCGGCACCAGCAATCGCATCTTTAGTTAACGTAGCGTATTCACCATCAATGAACCAACTTGAGCCTTGAGAGCGTTGTTCAATATCACGCAACGTCTCTTCATATTGTTTTTCAATCTGTTGCTGGCGTGCAATGATGCGACTGAGCCCTATACGCTCATTTTCTGAAGGAAATTGCAGGACATTATTTTGGTAACAGTGGGATAAGGCCATGTGTTCCAACAAAGCTTCTCGATAATCCTTGGCTTTCTGTTCATCAATATGCTTTAAAAAAGCTTCATGGGCGATGCTATTGAATTGATCCATCACGCCCAGTTTGGTGAGCTGTTTAAGAACGGTTTCTTTATCGCCTTGTAAAGCAGCTTTACAACGCTTGTTATCCTCAAGCACATACTTTTTTGCCTCCTCTGTGAGCAGGATCAGCATCTGTTTTCTGGTGTTTGGATGCTCGGGGACATATAAAGCATCAACAAATTGCGGAACACTGCATTCAGAGAGGGTAAGCCGCTCATTCGATAAAATTTGCTTAGCCTCCCGCTCACCACTAGCCACATCGTAGACTTCGGGTAAAACCAAAGTATTACCGTTGTAGATCAGATCAATATCTTTGATCTGCTGGGCATTCAACCGCTGTAAAGTAGCAACATCGGTATTGTAACGTTTGGCTAATACAGAGAGCGTATCGCCGGGTTGGATAAGATGTGTGCTCATTGTAATAATTCCTCAATAAGTGCACTAGGAAGTGAAAGTTGTTTTTGTCCCAGATCGCGATGTGTATTTCTGACAATCGAAGAAACATATTCATCACTTAAAGAGGGGGAGAAACATGCGCTTTCCGTTAATCCTAAAGTCGCATTGATAACATCTTCATCTCCATATTTAGCGACAACAGATAATGTATAGGGGGAATAAAAGCGGTAGAGGAATAGACGCCCATCCTCACTTCTTGCTGTAATATTTTTTTGTAATGACTTGACCACATCTTCAATGTTTTTATCATTCTGATAAACAAAGATAATTGCACTAGTTGCCCAATTTAGGTCATTTTCCCAACGCTGCCATAATTCATCCAGAGGGTTTACTTTGATCCATATAGGGCTATTCGAAATTTGCGGCTGCCAATCAGTTCCTAAATACAATGGTTCCCACTCTTTTTCTTCCTGAGCACATATTTTTTTAGCGTCAGTCACGCGAAGTGTATCGACGACAAGCAGATAGTTCTTTTCTTCGCTATTCATTGAGTACACTCGCAATTCGCCTTTGGACAACTTCCATCTGCTCTTTTTTGACAAAGCTCTATTACAGGTAAGTCCAATGTAGCGACAGCAGGTAGTAGACTCGACATCGTCGCTGACATTGGAGCACATAGCATTTCCTCTGGCACCGCTTGAGCTTCAACGCCACTAGGCAGTTCAGCCGCTTGCCCACCATAACCCGAGCCGCTGCCTGCGCTGCCACCAGAGTTGAGGTTGATTGCAGAACCGACCACATGCACGCCGCCAGCATCGACTTTGATAAAGCTGCCTGCGGCTTTGATGGTGAGTTCACTGCCCGCATCGAGGACCAACTTATTGCCTGCTTTGAGGTGTACTTCGTTACCAGAGTCAAAAATGGTCTTATCGGCCACTTTCTGATGCAGCGATCCACCGATTTCAATGCTTTGATCTAACGCGATTTTGGTGCGGCTTTCGCCGCCCACCGTCAGATGTTGATTGTTTTTGATCTGAGTAAAACGATCGTTCTCCACCGTGAGGTGTTTGTCGTGCTTAATCACACGGGTGTGGTCGTTTTCAATCAGGCCGTCAAAGTCTTTCTGTGCGTGCAGGTAAATTTGCTCACTGCCTGCTTGGTCTTCAAAACTGAGTTCGTTATAGCCCTGCCCCTGATGGGTTTCGGTGCGCAGCACGGTTTTAGTTTTGTTGTCTGGCAACGTATACGGCGCGGTGTTGGTGGCGTGATAGGTACGGCCGGTGACAATCGGCTGGTCCGGGTCACCATTGAGAAACGACACTATCACTTCATGGCCGATGCGCGGAATGGCAATCATGCCGTATTGGCTGCCCGCCCAACCTTGCGAGACGCGCACCCAGCAGGAGCTGTGCTCATCACCGTTGGAGTAGCGATCCCACGGAAAATGCAGTTTTACACGGCCGTGTTCATCGCAGAAGATCTCTTCGCCTTCTGGGCCAACGACTGTGGCAATCATCGGGCCATCAACCTGAGGTTTGGCTTGC
>NZ_JACDWZ010000081.1:0-215 GCF_016464285.1 Vibrio sp. bablab_jr001 | reverse complement strand
CACGGTGAATACGTTCCCGGGCCTTGTACACACCGCCCGTCACACCATGGGAGTGGGCTGCAAAAGAAGCAGGTAGTTTAACCTTCGGGAGGACGCTTGCCACTTTGTGGTTCATGACTGGGGTGAAGTCGTAACAAGGTAGCGCTAGGGGAACCTGGCGCTGGATCACCTCCTTATACGAATGATTATTGCGATGAGTGTTCACACAGATTGAT
>NZ_JACDWZ010000080.1:0-281 GCF_016464285.1 Vibrio sp. bablab_jr001 | reverse complement strand
GTCAGGGTCGAACGGTGCTTTAGACAGCGGCATACCGCGGAAAATGGTTTCCTGGTAAAGGCTGTCACTGAAGTTATCACCGCTGAACAGGCCAAACTCTGTCTCTTATACACATCTCCGAGCCCACGAGACGAACTGAGCAAAAAAAAAAAAATGATGAATGGTCGGTGAGCCAACTTCCTCTTGTTCAAAAGCGGGTTTGTCTAACTGTATCTTCACAAACAATAATGGTGAGCTAATTTGCTTACATTTTCAATGTTATGAATTGAGAAGAGAGTTCT
>NZ_JACDWZ010000010.1:0-401 GCF_016464285.1 Vibrio sp. bablab_jr001 | reverse complement strand
GCTTCATTGGCATCGTTGTACACGTTGGTGGTAATGGAATACGTCACCGCCTCGCCGTCACCATCGGTGGCCGACACCGTACCAATCACATACTCATCGCTGCTGTTCTCATCATACGAGAACACATAACGGGGGCCGTCTTCGTTGTCCGGGTCATTCGGGTCGAACACCGGACCAAACTCATCCACATTCAGCTCACTCAGCTCAACGGTGATGTCCGTGGATTTCTGCTCGCCCAGACCCGCTACTTCTGTCGCGGTCACCACAATATCGTGTACATTGGGGGCGGTTTCGTAATCGTTTGAGAACGCGGTGACGCCCGTTGCCGTCAGACTGATCGCACCGCTGACTGCGTCGATCTCAAACAAGGCTTCATTGGCATCGTTGTACACGTTGGTGGT
>NZ_JACDWZ010000001.1:0-3372 GCF_016464285.1 Vibrio sp. bablab_jr001 | reverse complement strand
GGATTAAGAATCTGGTTGGCACCGGCACGGTCAAAGGAGCAGAGACGCAGTGGCTACAGATTAAAACTGCCACGGGCCGCACCAACGATCGCATCCGCCGCGTGCACAACTACGGCTTTATGAGCCGTCCGTTGGTGGGCGCCAAAACCTACAACCTGTTTATCGGGGGCGTTACCGCACGCGGTATCACCGTCAATGTGGAAGACGAACGTTACCAGATGGCGCTGCAGCCGGGAGAGGTCGCCATGCTCGATGACAAGGGGAATCTGGTTCACTTCACCGCAGACGGTATCAAGGTGAACACTAAGGCAAAACTGGACATCACGGCTGCAGGCGATGTCAGCGTTACAGCGCCCAAAGTGGATGTCACCGCGCCCCAAGTTTCGTTCTCCGGCAATGTGGACATCGGGGGAAACCTCAACGTCGCGGGCAGCGTTGGCGGCAGCTCCGGCAAGTTTGCGGGCGTTACCGTCGAAACCCACACTCACGACTATTTGGACGACAACAACCAACGCACTTCTGACGGGCCAAACAAATCATGAACTATTTCCGCTTAAGCGCAGTCACGGCACCGATGCACTCCGAGGAAGGTATGACACACGCCGTCTGGCAGAGCATTTACAACCACAGCGAGTCGACACAGAACGACCGCGCGCGAATGGCCGAAGACGAACGCGGCGGCAACTGGAGCGACGAACTGCTGACCATCGTAGGTTCACGCGACTGGACCTTGCGCCGCGATAAGCTCACCCCGCAGACGCTCGTCATGGCCAAACGCTTTTATGAAGACGCGCTGGCCTGGCTCATCACCGACGGCCACGCCAAAGCCGTGGCGGTTTCCGTATGGGAAGCGAAACCCAATCAGATGGGGCGTGATGTGATCATTACCCTCACCGATGACACCACGTTCAAGGTCACACTATGAGTACACAACGCAGCCTGCAGACACTTATCGATCGCGCCAAATCGACACTGATGGCGAAAACCGGGCAGAACACACCGGCGATTGATGCCATCGCGTGCGCGATTGCGGGCGTGAGTTACGGTCAGTACGGCTATCAGGATTTGCTGTTTCGCCAGCTTCATCCTGAAACCTGCTCTGAAGCCTGGCTTTATCTGCATGCCAATCGCCATGATACGCCACGCCTGCTGCCCACGTTCGCATCAGGCACCGTCCGGTTTACTCAGCTCGGTGGCGTGGTGGTTATCCCCAAAGCAACGTTGCTGACCGACGCTGCCGGCAATGAATACGAAACCACCAAAGAGCAATACAGTGACGTGCCGATCAGCGTGATTGCGCGCGTGTCCGGCAGTGCCAGCAATCTGCCAGCTGGAAACATTCTGACCCTGTCCGAAGGCTTAGGCGGTATCGACCCGACTCAGGTTCAGAGCCTTGGCATTGAAGGCGGCGCCGACATTGAAACCCTAGAACACTGGCGCGCCCGGGTGATTGTGGCCTACGAGAAAAACGACCTGATCGGCAAAGCGGAAGATTATGAAGCCTGGGCAACGTCAGCGCATACCGATGTCGACTTTGCCTGGGCACTGGATAACACCCCGGAGCGCGGCATGGTGGAAGTATATATCGGCCGTCGCACCGCTGACCCGACACTGAGCAGCGAAGTGATAAGCCTTGTTCAGCAAACCTTCGAAGCGCATCGTCTGGCCGGTTGTCATCCCATCGCTTTACTGCCTGAACATGTTCTGCTGAACATTGAGATTCAGGGCATTGAAGACCAATCAGTTCGTGATGACGTGGTCACTGCGCTGCAGAGCCTGGTACAAAGCAAAATGGGTAAAATCAACGCCGAGACGGGCAATCCGGAATCCATCACACCGACGGAAATTGTACTGACAGTATCGAGTGTCACCACCAACTTCATTGTGAAATCGCCAACCGATGAAGTGACGATTCAGAGCCATCAGATTCATGTATTAGGAGACGTGACATGGACACCTCCAGCGTAATCATCGATTACAGCGCGGAAAACTTTGCGCAGGCCATCCGAGCCCTGTTGCCCAAAGGGCAATACTGGCAGGAAGCCGACAACCCGGAGCTGACCAGCCTCATTGAAGCAATGGCCACCGATTTCAAAGCCACGCACGATGACATTGAACTGTCCCTGCTGACCGACTTTAAGGAAGCGTTGTTCGGCTGGAAAATCAGCGACTATCAGGCGCTGCTGACAGAGAATGGCGGTGTTGGCCGAGTGTATGACGATAAGGCAACTCCGAACCTGATTAAGATCGACCTGTACTCCTATGACAACAATGCCGCGTTTGCTGCCTTTGAAGAAAAGCGCTTACCACACACCGAGTTTCACTGGCTCTATCCGCTTGAGGCGCAAGCCAGCATAGTCGAAACCACGGCACTGACCATGAAGCCAGAGTTCAGTTTACAGCTCGCGATTTCTGGCACCGCTGAAACCTTTTGCTCCACCGCCATTAGTTGGCAACTCGAACTAGGAG
Source organism: Vibrio sp. bablab_jr001 (assembly GCF_016464285.1). Taxonomy (NCBI): domain Bacteria; kingdom Pseudomonadati; phylum Pseudomonadota; class Gammaproteobacteria; order Vibrionales; family Vibrionaceae; genus Vibrio; species Vibrio sp. bablab_jr001. The sequence continues at coordinate 903 of NZ_JACDWZ010000001.1, read as the reverse complement.
AGACCGAATGAGCACACTCCAAGCTATCCCAACTCAGCACGGGATAGACATTTTAAACAGTGAGCTAAGCGATACTGTCACTCAGTATCGGCTCGTTGGTGAGTTAACCCATGACGCCCTCAATGAATCACTGTATGCATTCCATGAAGACACGATAGAAACCAGTTACTACGATGAGAATGGCGTACTCACCTTCATCATAAACCTGCCCATCGAGCAGCATTTTGATGAGTACTTGCACCGCATCGATGTGTTGGATGCCAACGGCCAAACTGTGATCGAGTGTGAGACTCCCAAAATCGCACTGCCAAAAGGTATCGGCGGCATGGTGACGTTGAAAGCAGCGATCACCGGTGAGCCGGGTGATGTCGTCTTCAAACATGGTGAGTATATGACAGAGACCGAGTTGGTTGAGGTGCATTTGCATAAATACTCACAATCATCTGTTACTCAGTTCCTACCCTATGACCCAAACCGTATCTACCAGGGTGGAGAAGTTTGCTACACGGTGACAGACGGAAAAGTCAGTTATTGGGAGTGGTACTCAAACGTTGAATCACTAGCAGGAAAAAACCCTTTAGATATGACCAATCGCCAAGCAGGTTGGATTGACGATACAAAACCATTCTACTGGACGCCATACAAGAAAGCGCGCAGCGGTACGCCGCTTTGGCCATGGATGAGTCTGACCTTTCCAGAAGGCACTCTGAATGTGCTCGGTAACTCGGTGCCGACTGCCGTGTTTTGGCGCTTAGCTGAAACTTTTCCGGAGTTTGTCAGTGCTGGAACTGGAATGATTGATTTCCCAGAAACGGGCGGTGAGTTCTTCCGTGTGCTTGACCAAGGGCGTGGGATTGATTCAGGACGAGCATTTAGCAGTGTTCAGCTTGATGCATTTCAAGG